>JAKFYO010000099.1 GCA_021730825.1 Hyphomicrobiales bacterium | reverse complement strand
AGCCCTGCTTCTGCGGGAAAGCCTTATCGCGGATACGTTTCACGCCAAGCGAAGCCCACTCCTGCGTCGATTTTTTCACGTTGCGGTCGGCAAGTCCGTAGTTGAAATTGCGCGGCAACTTCACTTCGTAGCCCCAGCTCAATCCCTTCTGCCATCCGTTGCGCGAGAGATTGTTCGCGGTCGATGCGAGCGCATCCGGAATGGTGTCGACGAGATCGCGTTTGCCGTCGCCGTTGAAATCGACCGCGAGACGCTTGAACGTCGTCGGCATGAATTGCGTCTGGCCGAACGCGCCGGCCCAGGAGCCCTTGAAGCGCTCGCGCTGAATGTCGCCGCGTGCGACGATTTCCATCGCCGCCAGAAACTCTGCGCGGAAGTATTCCTGCCTGCGCCCGATGCAGGCGAGTGTCGCGGTCGAGCGGATCACGTCGCGGTCGCCGCGGTTCGCGCCGAAATTCGATTCGATCCCCCAGATCGAAGCAACGACATAAGGATCGACGCCGTAGGTCTGCTCAATGCGCTGGAAGGTGGCCCGATGCGCCGCGAACATTTCGCGGCCCTGAGCGATACGCCGCTCGGCCACGAGCTGATCGATATAGTCCCAGACTGCTTTCGTGAACTCCGGCTGACGGTCCATCAGCTCCAGAATTTTCATGTCGGGATCGAGGTCGCGTGTTTCGCGATTGTAAATTGCGGGCGCAATGCCGCGCTGCTGCGCCTGACCGCCGAGCTGCGCGATGCATTGCTTGAAATTCGTGGCGTCCTGCGAGATCGCCTGCGGCTGCATCGCCGGATGTTTGGCTTGTTGATGAGCCTGCTTGCCCGGAAGATTTGGTGCGCGGACCGGCTCGATCGTGCTTTGCGTCGTCGCCGGATCGCTGGCACAGGCGGAAATCGTAGCCGCGGCTACACTGAGCGCGGCAAGGCGCGCAACGAACGCTACTCTATTCATCTCGTCCCCGCAGAATACGCAAACCACAAACTTCGCGAGAACGGCGGCGGACTTATCTTTGCGCTTATCTTTGCAAGCGGATTCCGATCAGTCCGATATTCGCCGTGTAGTCCTGCCCCGGATTGCTCGAGAACAACTGCTCATTGCGATATTCCGCCTTGAGCGCGAGCGACCGGTTCAGCGAGTACGTCAATGCAGCCGAAATTCGTAAATAATCGTTAACCAGCGCGGTTCCCTCATATTCCTCACGCAGCCAGCCCGCGCTGACCGAGCCGATCAGCCATCGGCGCAGCGCATGCTCCATCGTGAGTCGCGCCTCGTGGCGAAGCACGCCGGAAGCACCAGGCACCTGCGTTTCATCAATGCCGGAAGTCGCATTGAGCTTGAAGGTCGTGAGCCCGGTTGCAAGCCAGGTCAGTTGCGCATCGAAAATGAGGCCCGTGATGTCGCGAAGCGTCGGATCAACATAACTGCGGTGCGCGACGCCTGCCGAGATCTCGCCGAACAGCCATTCCTTGCGCCCGAACGTCAGGCCCGCGCGGATCGTGTAGCCGTCGGAATCGCGCAGCACGCCGTTGAAATCCACCGGCAGGTCGCGCTCGCGCCGGTCGATGCTGGCCTCGACAAAGGGCTTCATATCCGGCGTCCACTCATAGGCGCCGCGTAGCCGCGCAGAATACGCGGTGTAATCGCGGTCGGCGAGACTGGTGACCGCACCGTTCGTCAGTTCCGCGTTCTCATAGATATTGCGCTCAATGCCGACGCCGGTCGTGAGTTCAAAACGATTGAAGCGCTGCACGAGTGCCGCGGTCTGCCCGAAGGCATAGACATTCGGCTGCCGGCGCACGGCGGCGATGGCGTCGGGGCTGCCGGGGTTTTCCGTGGTGAGCGCGAACTTGCTCTCCAACTCGATCTTAGTCCAAGAAGTGACATCGATGCGCCCGCGCAATGCCGCCTGCACGTCGGGCCGGTCCACGCCTTCGACATCGTTGTAAGCCGTATAGGCGCCGCGCAGGTCGAGCGTGAGTTCGTGGCGCTGCCATTGCGATTGCGCAAGTAGCGCACCTTGCACCGTATTGAACCACGAGCCCTTTCCGTTCACGACCTTTTCGGCGTTGGAGTCATAGCCGCTTTGCAACTCGAAGCTCGGCTTCAGCAGGAACGCCCCGGAATAAAAACCGATCGGACCGAAGGGCTCGTCTTCCTGACGGCGCAACCGTCTGCGCAACGGCGAGATTGATCCTGTAATTTCTGGTGATGCGGCTTGCACCCGCAACAGCGACGGATTGCGAGCAGCGAGATTAGGGTCGACAGTCACTGGCGCCGCGGCAAGATCGTTCGTCTTTTTCTTTTGCGTCTGTTTTTTCTTCGGCTGCGCTTTTTTCTTTTGCGAAAGATAGCCGGTCTCGCCCGCTCCACTCACCGGAACGCTTCCGACCACACGCGGCGAGTCGATCAGGTTGTCCGTGACCGAAGCTGGCAGGCTTTTCTTCTGAAGCGGAATCTCATTGTTCTGCGCCTGTGCGGCGCTCGCGAACACAAACGCGAACAGGCCGGCAGACAAAGCCCGCCAGCATCGGAAAACCGGCACTCGTGACGAAATACAACCCGGCAAAGGCTTGGCCCGAGAATGGCTTGGATGGTTAACGAAGGTAAAACGGGCATGGTTAATGCTTCGTTGTGTGTGCCCGCCGATTGGCCTCAAACCCCTTGCCTGTGCTAGGGAATCCGCCCGTTCCGGCCCCAAAAGAGGGCCCAGGGCGGCCCAAGGTTCCGATGCAAAAGCCCAGTAAAAACGCGCCGCAGACCTCTGCTTCGCCCTACACCGCCTCCGCGCTCCGCACGCTTTCCACCGAAGCGAGCGGCCTGAGCGCGTTGTCGGCGGCGTTCAGCGGCGAGCTTGGCCGGAGCTTCATCGAGGCTGTGGAAAAGATCCGTAGCGTGTCGGGCCCGCGCGCCGAGACCGGCCGCGTGATCGTGACCGGCATGGGCAAGAGCGGCCATGTCGGGCGCAAAATTGCATCCACGCTTTCCTCGACCGGAACGCCCGCCTATTTCGTGCATCCCGGCGAAGCGAGCCACGGCGACCTCGGCGTCATCTCGGACAAGACCGACATCATTCTCGCACTCTCATGGTCGGGGGAAACCGCGGAGCTGCGCGACCTTATCGATTACGCGAAGCGCTTTCGCGTGCCGCTGATCGCAATCACCTCGCAAGCCAATTCTGCGCTCGCGCAAGCCGCCGACATCTCACTCATCCTTCCTGCCGCACCCGAGGCCTGTCCGAACGGTCTCGCGCCCACGACTTCGACCTTGATGCAGCTTGCCCTTGGCGATGCGCTGGCGGTCGCGTTGCTGGAGAGCCGCGGCTTCACTGCGCTCGATTTCAAGGCGCTGCATCCGGGCGGAAAACTCGGCGCAAGTCTCACTTTTGTCCGCGACATCATGCATGAAGGCGAGAAGCTCCCGCTCGTCAAGAACGGCACGCTGATG
>JAKFYO010000283.1 GCA_021730825.1 Hyphomicrobiales bacterium | reverse complement strand
CGCCGAGCCGTCGGCAAGAATGGCGTCGATATGCGCGGGATCGGCGGTGAGCCGCTTCATCTCGGCGCCAATCGGCCCGAGTTTTGCGACCGCAAGCTCGGTGAGCGCTTCCTTGAATTTCGAGAACTGCGCGCCGCCGAATTGTTTCAGGACCTCTTCCGCCGTCGTGTCGGCAAGTGCCGCGTAAATGCCGGCGAGATTGTCCGCTTCCGGCCGCGCTTCCAGTTCTTTCACGTCGGAAGGAAACGGATGCGGGTCGGTCTTCGCCCTGCGGAATTTCTGCGCAATCGTGTCCGCGTCGTCGGTGAGGTTGATGCGCGAGTTATCCGACGCATCCGACTTCGACATCTTCTTGGTGCCGTCGCGCAACGACATCACGCGTGTGGCGGGGCCGGAGATCAAAGGCTCGGTCAACGGGAAATAAGCGTCGCCGAACCCGAGCTCGGCAATGCGCTTCCCGAAATCGTTGTTGAACTTTTGCGCGATGTCGCGGCAAAGCTCGAGATGCTGCTTCTGGTCTTCGCCGACCGGAACATGCGTCGCGCGGTACACCAGAATGTCCGCGGCCATCAGGTTCGGATAAGCGTAAAGACCGACCGACGCATTCTCGCGGTCCTTGCCGGCTTTCTCCTTGAACTGCGTCATGCGGTTGAGCCAACCCAAGCGCGCGATGCAGTTGAATATCCAGGCAAGCTCGGCGTGCCCCGAAACCTGGCTCTGGTTGAAGACGATGTGCTTCTTCGGGTCGATGCCGCAGGCGATGAAGGCGGCCGTCACTTCGCGGATGTTGCGCGTGAGTTCTTCCGGCTCCTGCCAGACCGTGATCGCATGCAGATCCACGACGCAGTAGATGCATTCGTGCTGCGCTTGCAGCTCGACGAAGCGTTTGATCGCGCCGAGATAATTGCCGAGGTGAAGGTTTCCGGTGGGTTGAACGCCGGAGAAGACCCGCTGGTGGAAGGCGGCCATCGTTTGGTTCCCTGAATGCGCGGGGTTCATGCCATGATGGTGCTGGCTCTAGCAAGTCGCGCGGGACCGCGCTTTCGGAGGAGTGAGATGGCCACGATTCGCAAGGAATTCCTGATCGACGCGGCGCCCGAGCAGGTCTGGGACGCGATGCGCGATGTGGGCGCGCTGCATACGCGCCTCGTTCCGGGCTTTGTCACGGACTGCACGCTGGATGGCAATGCGCGGATCGTGACCTTCGGCAATGGCGTGGTCGCACGCGAAGTCATTATTGATGTCGATGACGCCGCCCGGCGGATTGCATGGTCCGCGACCGGCGAACGGCTCTCGCATCACAACGCTTCTTCGCAGGTTTTTGCCGAAGACGGACGGACCAAGGTCGTCTGGATCGCCGATCTCCTGCCCAACGAAATGAAGCCCGTGATCAGCGCCATGATCGATATGGGAGCGAAGGCCATGCAGAAGGCATTGGGCGGAAAATAGTCTCGCCCCACATTGCCGGAGGCGCCGGGCTTTGCTACCGGGAGCGCGACTTGGGGGATTTGCGGGGAGATCTGAATGTCCACCACACGCTACGACGTCATCGGCATCGGCAACGCAATCGTCGATGTGCTTTCCCATTCCGACGACGATTTTCTCAAACGGCAAAAGATGCCGAAGGGTTCGATGTCGCTGATCGACGAGAACCGCGCCGAAGCCATTTATAATGCGATGGGCCCGGTGATCGAATGCTCCGGCGGCTCGGCTGCGAATACGATCGTCGGTGTCGCGATGCTCGGGGGAAAGGCCGCCTTCATCGGCAGAGTGAAACAAGACGAACTTGGCGAGACATTCGCGCGCGACATTCGCGCCTCAGGCGTTGCGTTCTCGACGCCGATGGCAAAAGACGGTCCTGCGACCGCGCGCAGCTTCATTCTGGTTACGCCGGACGGCCAGCGCACCATGAACACGTATCTCGGTGCCGCACAGGATCTCACGCCTGACGATATTTCGGTCGATGAAATTCGCTCCGCACAGGTGCTTTATCTCGAAGGCTATCTCTGGGATCCGAAGCAGGCAAAGGAAGCTTTCGTCAAAGCCGCGGGCATCGCGCACGATAACGACCGCACGGTCGCGCTGACGCTCTCCGACGCCTTTTGCGTCGATCGCTACCGCAAGGAATTTCTCGAACTCATTCGCAACAAGACCGTGGACCTGGTTTTCGCGAACGAGGCGGAGCTGAAGAGCCTCTACGAGTCGAGCGATTTCGATTCGGCGGTAGCAGCACTGCGCAAGGATGCGAGCATCGCGGTCGTGACCCGCAGCGAGAAAGGCGCGATGGTAGTGACGCGCGAAAATACCGAAACCGTTCCGGCTTTCCCGGTAGACCGCGTCGTCGATACCACAGGGGCCGGCGATCTCTTTGCCGCGGGCTTCTTGTATGGTTTCGCGAAGGACCTGCCGCATGTGAATTCGCTGCGGCTGGGAGCGCTTTGTGCCGCCGAGATTATTTCGCACATTGGCGCGCGGCCCGCGAAGAACTTACGCGATCTCGCGAACGAGCACGGGCTGTTGCGGTAATCGGTTGTTATTCCGGACGCCGCGAAGCGGCGATCCGGAATCTAGGGGCAACAGAAAAAATTTGAATTGTCGCTCTGCATTCCGGGTTCGCGCCGTTCGGCGCGTCTCGGAATGACAGATTACTACCCGCTCACATTATATGCGGCGATCGCGGCCATGTTCATGAGGTCGGAGTCTTTTGCCGACAGCGGCACGATCTGCACCGAACGGTCGAGGCCGACCAAGAGCGGGCCGATCACGGTGGCACCACCCATTTCCTGCAACAGCTTCGTCGAGATCGAAGCCGAATGGAATGCGGGCATAACAAGCACGTTCGCAGGGCCGGTGAGGCGGCTGAACGGATAGGCGCTCGCAAGTTCGCGATTCAGCGCGACGTCGGCAGCCATTTCGCCATCGACTTCGAAATCGACCTTGCGGCCGTGCAGGAGCTTCACGGCGTCCTTCACGTGCTGTGTGCGCTCTCCCGGCGGGTGGCCGAAGCTCGAGAACGCAAGCATCGCAACGCGCGGTTCGTAGCCGAGACGGCGCGCGACACCGGCAGCTTCGACCGCGATCTCCGCGAGCTCTGACGCAGTCGGCAGTTCGGTTACCGCGGTATCCGCGATCAATACGGTGCGGCCGCGCGAAACCACGATCGAGACGCCCATTACGCGGTGGCCCGGCTTCGGATCGATCACGCGCTGCACTTCTTCGAGTACGACCGAATAGTTGCGGGTGACGCCGGAAACCATGGCGTCGCCGTCGCCGAGCGCAACCATGCAGGACGCGAAGTAGTTGCGGTCGTTGTTCACGAGCCGCAGGCAATCGCGATAGAGATAACCTTCGCGTTGCAGGCGCTCGTAGAGATAGTTCGCGTAGTCGGTGGTGCGCTTGGAGAGCGCCGCGTTGTGAATCTCGACGCCGTCTGGGAGTTCTACGCCCGCAAGCTTT
>JAKFYO010000064.1 GCA_021730825.1 Hyphomicrobiales bacterium | reverse complement strand
CTCCGGAATTGACCTTATTGAGCTTGGCGAGCACGGCGTCGATCTTTTCCTGCCGCCGTCCGATGATGCCGACCTTCGCGCCTTCGCGGACAAAGCCCTCGGCGATGCTGGCGCCGATACCGCTCGACCCGCCGACGACAATCGCATTCATCCCTGCGAGACGCATGAATTGCCTTTCTCGTGTCCGTTGCTGGCCTAGTAAGTCGCCCGGCCGCCGGAAATGTCGAACACCGCGCCGGTGGTGAAAGAGTTGTCCTCGGAAGCCATCCAGGCAACCAGCGCAGCAAGTTCTTCCACCAGCACGAAACGCGCGCGAGGAATTTTCGAAAGCATGAAATCGATGTGCTGCTGGGTGATCTGGTCGAAGATCGCGGTTTTTGCAGCGGCCGGCGTCACCGCATTCACGGCGATATCGTAGGAGGCAAGCTCCTTGCCAAGCGATTTCGTGAGCGCAATTACGCCAGCCTTCGAAGCGGAGTAATGCGCGGCGTTCGGGTTGCCTTCCTTACCGGCAATCGAGGCGATATTCACGATGCGTCCGTATTTCTGCTTGATCATGTGCGGGACGACGGCCTTCGAGCAGACGAAGGGTCCGTCCAGATTGATCCGCATGACGCGGCGCCATTCATCGACCGTAGTGTCCCATACGGTCGCGTTCACGCCGGCAATGCCCGCGTTGTTGACGAGAATGTCGATCTTGCCGAAGTCCTTGATGGTCGCGTCGCGCGCTTTCTCGACCGCGGCAAAATCGGAGACGTCGAGGCCATAAGATTTTGTGCCTGAGCCCAGCTCGTTCGCAGTACGCTGCGCGTAAACCTGGTCCATGTCCCAGATGGCAACACGGCCGCCCGAGGCCACGAAGCGCTCGGAGATGGCGCGGCCAAAGCCTTGTGCGCCTCCGGTTACGACCGCGACCCGGCCGGAAAGATCGATCTTGTTCATGACGTTTCCTTATAGGGTCCAGCCGCCGTCCGCGACATGCGCGCCGCCGGTGGTGAAAGAACTTTCGTCGCTTGCGAGATAGAGCGCAAGCGAAGCAATTTCGTCGGCGGTGCCGAGACGGCCGAGCGGCTGGCGCGCAACGAAATTCTTCATACCGTCGGCGCCTTGCGCTGCTGCGCGGCCAAGCATGGAAGGAGTTTCGATGGTGCCGGGGCAGATGCAGTTGCAGCGGATGCCTTTGGCGATGAAGTCGACCGCGACTGCGCGGGTGAGTGCCGCGACAGCAGCTTTGGTCGCAGCGTAAACGTAGCGGTTAGGCGCTGCCTTCAGCACGCCCGCTGCCGACGCGATGTTCACGATCGAGCCGCCGCCGTTTGCAAGCATGGCGGGCAAGAAAGCCTTGATCGTGCGGTGCATGGATTTGACGTTCAGGTCGAACGAGAAGTCCCAGTCTTTATCCGAGCATTCCAGCACAGTGCCGTGATGCACGAAGCCCGCGGCGTTGAGCAGAATATCGATCTTGCCGATACGCTTCGCAGCTTCATTGACGGCTTCGGTATTGAGAACATCAAGCTTGAAAGTCTCCGCGACGCCAGCTTTCCTGAGATCAGCTAAAGCACTTTCGTCAATGTCGCTGGCAAATACGTGGGCTCCTTCGCGTGCGAATGTAGTCGCGCAGGCACGGCCGATGCCGGCCGCTGCTGCGGTGACAAAGGCGCGTTTACCTTGCAGTCTTCCAGCCATGGGTGCCGACTTCTCTTAGTGCGAGTGACGTGGCGTGCCGAACTTCGAAGCGATGTCCTGATAACGGGTCGCAAGCTCGAGACAAGCGCCGCTGGCATGTTGGCCCACTGTATTGCGGTAAAGCTCCTGCCAGGGCGTGTGATGTTCGGGGAAGGGAAAGCCGCCTTTGGCTTTCAAGTCGGCATGACGCTTCGAGACCTCATCCGCGGAGATCAGAATGTTGGCTTCGCCCTTGTTCAGGTCGATGCGAACCATATCCCCGGTCTTTAGAATCGCGAGACCACCGCCTGCCGCCGCCTCCGGCGAGGCATTCAGAATTGAAGGCGACCCAGAGGTGCCGGACTGCCTGCCGTCACCGATGCACGGCAACGATTTGATGCCGCGCTTAATGAGTGCTGCGGGCGGCTGCATGTTTACGACCTCGGCACCGCCAGGATAACCGATAGGTCCGGTGCCGCGAACGAAAAGAATGCAGTGTTCGTCGATGTTCAGCGATGGGTCGTCGATGCGGGTGTGATACTCTTCGGGCCCGTCGAATACGATGGCACGGCCTTCGAACGCCTCTGGGTCTTTCGGATTGGAAAGATAACGGTCGCGGAATTCCTTCGAGATAACAGAAGTCTTCATGATCGCGCTGTCGAAGAGATTGCCTGACAGCACGATGAAGCCCGCATCTTTCACGAAGGGCTTGTCATAGGACCAGATCACGTCGTTGTCGGGCGCGGGGGCGTTTTTGCAGTTTTCGCCCATGGTCTTGCCGTTCACGGTGATGGCGTCTTCGTGGATTTTCTTCTTCGTCATCAATTCGCGGACGACCGCGGGCACACCTCCGGCACGATGATATTCTTCGCCAAGATAGGCACCAGCCGGTTGCAGGTTTACGAGCAGCGGAATTTTGTGACCGACGCTCTGCCAGTCCTGCACCGTCAGTTCCACGCCGCAGTGGCGGGCGAGCGCATTGAGATGGATCGGCGCGTTGGTCGAGCCGCCGATTGCGGAGTTGACGACAATCGCGTTCTCGAACGCCTTCTTGGTCATGATGTCGGTCGGGCGCAGATCCTCCCACACCATTTCGACGATACGCTTGCCGGTAAGATACGAAATCTGTCCGCGCTCGCGATAAGGCGCGGGGATCGCCGCACACCCCGGTAGCGACATCCCGAGCGCTTCCGCGAGCGAATTCATGGTCGAAGCCGTGCCCATGGTGTTGCAATGGCCGACCGAGGGGGCTGAAGAGGCGACGATATCCATGAACTCGTCGTAGTTGATTTCGCCGGCTGCCAGCCGTTCGCGCGACTTCCACACGATGGTGCCGGAACCGGTGCGCTCGCCGTTGAACCAGCCGTTCAGCATCGGCCCGCCGGAGAGCACGATTGCAGGGATGTTCACGGTGGCGGCGGCCATCAGGCAGGCGGGCGTGGTCTTGTCGCAGCCCGTCGTGAGCACGACGCCATCCAGCGGATAGCCGAACAAGACTTCGACCAAGGAGAGATAAGCAAGGTTGCGGTCGAGCGCCGCAGTGGGGCGCTTGCCGGTTTCCTGAATCGGATGACACGGAAATTCCATCGCCACACCACCGGCTTCGCGAATGCCTTCGCGGACGCGATGCGCGAGTTCGAGATGATGCCGGTTGCACGGGGAGAGGTCGCTGCCGGTCTGGGCGATGCCGATGATCGGCTTGCCGGACTGCAATTCCTCGCGGGTAAGCCCGTAATTCAGATAGCGCTCGAGGTAGAGCGCGGTCATTGCGGGGTCGGCTGAATCGTCGAACC
>JAKFYO010000150.1 GCA_021730825.1 Hyphomicrobiales bacterium | reverse complement strand
TTCAACGAATGCGCGGAACTGGCGGATGTATACCGTTCGCTCGACCCCGAGAGCTTTTCGCCTTTCACACTCGACACGCCCTATAAGCTGGTAGGGACAGTTCAGAAGCATTTCGATCGAGCGATGACGGTCTCGGGTCTGGTCAACGTTTTGACTCGGTTTCTGGCTCGGCGTGTCTATTGGGCGGTGCGGGGCTACGAAAAATCCCGCCACGGATATGTGGCGGCGGACGAAGCGCGAATGCTTTATCGCCGCTGGCGCGACGGGCGGAGGTTTTCCAAGGGAGGCCTGGCGCGCCTTGCAGATATGGATGGCACGCGCTTTATCTTCTTTCCGCTTGCGACCGAGCCTGAAACCTCTTTGCAGCAATTCTCTCCTGAATTCTTTTTTCAGCACGCGGCCATCGCGGCGCTTTCGCGCGATTTGCCGGCAGGCGTCAAGCTTGTCGTCAAAGAATCGAATGTCGCTGTCGGCCGAAGGCCGGACAATTTCTACGACCAGATTTCCGAACTAAAGAACGTTGTGTGGATGGACATTCAGGAGCCGGGATTTGCTGTTGCCAAGAATGCCGACGCCGTCGCGGTCATCACCGGCTCAACTGGCTTCGAAGCGGCGATTGTTGGCACGCCGGTGATCAGTTTTGGCGTCCACAATTCCTATAACATGCTGCCGCACGTGGTTCATGTGACGGATCTTGCCCGCACAGGCGAAGCGGTTAGCTATGTCCTCAGCGGCGCCATCGACAGGCGCGCAGCGGCCCAAGCGGGCGCGGCCTTTGTGAAGGCGGTGATCGATACTTCGTTCGATTTGGCCAATTACGATTATGTGGACCTGGAAAGCTACGACAAGAGTACAGTGTGCGCCGCATGTGATGCGCTTGAAAATAGTCTCGGCGTCAGCTTTGGCTCGTCGCGCCAGAATTACCAAGTCGCGGTGACGGGGTAGCATGAACGGCAAGAGCGATATGAGCGGGCAACAAAGCAAGCAGGGGTACCTGGCAGACGAGATCGACAAGCGATTCGATATTCGCACGCATAGCCTAACGCCCGATCTGCCGAACAAGATTTCAATAGAGATCAATAATTCCTGCAATCACAAATGCTTTTTTTGCCCGAATCCAACCATGACACGGACGCGGGCTATCATGGAGCCCGAGCTAGTCTATCGGATCATGCAGGACGCTTACGACAACGGCATCCGTGAGATCAGCTTCTATAGCACCGGCGAGCCGTTTCTGAACAAAGACCTGCCGGACTACATCGAGCAGGCCAAGCGCATGGGCTTTGACTATGTCTATCTGTCGACCAATGGAGGGCAGCCGGTCAGCAAGCGCCTAATGGCCGCCCTTGAGGCCGGCCTCGACAGCCTCAAGTTTTCGGTCAATGCCGGGGATCGCGAAACCTACGCGCTTGTGCATGGCGAGGATGATTTCGAGGGGGTCGTAGCCAATATCGAGCGTTGCGCCGAATACCGTCGCACGAAAAATCCAAAGCTCAAGTTGTTCGTCAGCTTCGTCGAAACCGACATAAGCCGGCACACGCTGACCAAGCTCAAAGAGCGCGTCGGGCATTTGGTCGACGAGATCATCAGCTATCCGTTCATCGTGATTGGCACGCCTTTGCAGCGCCGCGTAGAGAAAGATGGAACCGAGCGCCCCTTCGTCGGCTACGGGGATGTCGACAAGCGTATTCCTCTGAATCGCAGACGGACGACGCTGCCCTGCTATCAGCTCTGGTCTTACCTAAATGTGACGCTTGAAGGCTACCTCTCGGCCTGTTGCAGCGATTTCAATGCCGACCTCGTGGTGGGAAATCTGCGCCAGCACAGCCTGATGGAAGCTTGGCACTCCAACGAATTCCAGGCCCTGCGTCAGCAGCACATTGACAAGCGCATCAAGGGCACGCTTTGCGAAGGTTGCATCGTGCAGAAGGATCGGCCTTACGAGCCGATCAACCGCCATCTCATGACGGAAACCAAAAAACGCTCGCCAGCACCGCTACGCGCAGCTGGCGAAGGCAAGCACTGAGACTCAAAAGGCTGTGGTGCGCGAGCAACATACGTCGACAGAGACTCTCCTGCGGTATTGTCGGAGTTGCGCCTATCCGGACACGAAGCCTGGAATTACATTCGACCGTGACGGAATTTGCACAGGCTGCCGAGCGCAAGCGTCGAAACGCGAGATCAACTGGTCAGTGCGGCGGCAGGAGCTTGGGCGGTTGGCGGATATGCACCGCCGGCGGGACGGCAGTCACGACTGCGTCATTCCCATCAGCGGCGGCAAGGATTCTCACGCGCAAGTCTATTTCGTGAAAAATGAAATGGGACTCAATCCGCTGTGCGTGAGCGTCGCTCCGCAAGATGAGACGGAGGTCGGCGCGGCAAACCTGCGCAACCTGCGTGAGCACTTTCGCGTCGAGGTGATCGTTCTGCATGGAAATCCGGACGCTGCGCGCAAACTCGCCCGCCATGGGATGCTGAAGAACGCTTGGCCGAATTGGGCGCAGGACAAACTTATCTATTCATGGCCGCTTAAGCAGGCACAGCAGCACGGCATCTCGCTCGTTTTCATGGGCGAGAATCACGACTTCGAAAAAGGCGGTAAGGACCTCGACCATGGCCCGGACGCGGCCGCGCAAATGCTGCACTCGCTCGATGGCGAACTCGACGTTGTAGAATTCGAGAAAGCGGGCGTCGAAAGAGCTGCGTTGAACCCGTATTTCAGTCCTGCTTCATCGGACATGATCAAAGCCTCACTCGAAGTGCACTGGCTCGGCTATTACATCAACTGGGACAGCTACGAGATTTATCGGCTGGCAGAACGAAATGGCTTCCGGCCGTTATCCGAGCCGTTCCAGGGCACCATTGAGACCTATAGCGGCATCGATGATGCCGTGGTCTCGGTCAACGGGTGGTTGAAGTTCATAAAGTTCGGCTTCGGCGTCGTCACTGAGACCGTGTTCAATCACATCTCCTATGGACGCATGTCGCGCGCAGAGGCGATCGCCGCGGTCAACGAGCAAGACGGCCTTCTCGACCCGCGTTTCAAGCAGGCTTGGCTGAATTTCACAGGCATGAGCGAGGCCGAATTTGACGCAACGGTCGAGCGCTTTGCCAATCATCGGCTGGTCAAAAAAGTGGATAACCAGTGGCGACTGCGCCAGCCAGCAATTTGACCACCGGCACCGAATCCGAGGCGCGCCGATTCTGGAATGAGGAATTCTTCGATACGTTTTGCCGGATCGCATATCGCTATGGCGTCGAACCGGATGCTCCATACCCTTTTTATGAAATCCGTCGCGATCACGTTCTCTCATGGCTCAAGCCGCGCAGACCGGGCCGTCTGCTCGATGTCGGATGCGGCGGCGGGCATGTTATGGAAGCGCTTCTGGCAGATGGTTGGAATGCCGCCGGCTGCGATTTTTCGCCAAGGATGGTGGCTCTCGCGCGGCGGCGTTTGGCCGACGCAGGCTGGTC
>JAKFYO010000305.1 GCA_021730825.1 Hyphomicrobiales bacterium | reverse complement strand
GCTGATGGGGCATCATCTGCACGCGCCTACGGCTGCGATCATTTATCAGTTCTGCGAATTGCTTCAGGGCCGTATCGCGCGCGTTTCGGAATTCGAGCAGCCGCTATTTGCATGGCGCTAAGCGCCGCCTCGACGCGCGCGCGGACGCAATGTAAAAGCCGTTCACATGAGTTGGAAACTAGGCGGGCGCGGCTCGCGCGGCTATCATCACGGCGATCTGCGCGAGGATCTCATCCGCGCGGCGCTGGAATTGATCAAGGAGAAGGGGCCTGCGGGCTTCACCTTCGCCGATGCCGCGCGCTGGGCCGGCGTATCCCCAGCTGCTCCATATCGTCATTTCCGCGACCGCGACGAGCTGATGGTCGATGTCGCCAAGCGCGGCTTCAAATTGTTTTCGGAGAAGCTTCGCGAAGCATGGGGCGAGGGGAAACCCTCCACGGCGGAGGCCTTCAAGCGGATTGGTGCGGCCTATCTGAACTTTGCGCGAAACGAGCCCGGCTATTACGCAGCGATGTTCGAGGGCGGGGTTGCGATCGGCAACGATCCGGAACTGCGCGAGGCGGCGGACCGCTCGTTCCAGTCGCTGCGCGCCGCCGCGGAAATTCTGGTAGCCAAAATGCCGGAGAAGGGCAGGCCGCCCGCGCTGATGGTGGCGCTGCATATCTGGTCGATGACGCATGGCATCGCCTCGTTATTCGCCCGCGCCGACGCCGCGCGCAGGCCTTTGCCCATGAGCGCGGAAGACCTCCTGGAAGCGCAAATGCTGGTTTATCTCAAAGGCTTGGGCTTGCAGGTCTGAAAACCGGCCCCACTTTCTCCACCGGGCCTTAGAAAATCTTCGAAAACCCCTTGACCCAGCCAATGTAAATGTTATTTACATTTACACGAGAGGCCCAAGCATGGGCCTGCAAATGGAGGGCGACATGCCTATCGCGTTCAAGATCGATCAGTTTGGAGTCTTGGCCTGGGTCTTCTTGATGGTTCTGGGCTTCGTCATCTGGTGGCCGCTGGGTCTCGCGACGCTCGCGTTCATCATTTTCACGGGACGATTTGGGAGAGGTCACATGGGTTACGGACGTTGCGCCGAGCGCGGCGAATACAAGATGCAGAAGCTGCAATGGAAGATGGACCGCATGCGCTCGCGCATGATGGGCGGTCACGCCTACGACTACGCGCCGACTTCCGGTAACCGCGCGTTCGACGAATACCGCTCGGAAACGCTGAAGCGGCTCGAAGACGAGCAGAACGAATTCAAAGATTTTCTCGACCGTCTGCGCTTCGCGAAGGACAAGACCGAGTTCGACGAGTTCATGAACGAGCGCAAGAACCGTCCTGCGAACGAAGAGCCGAAAGGCGAGCAGCGCCCGGAATAATTTTCCACGCTTCACAAGATCAGAAGGCCGCCCGGAAGGGCGGCCTTTTTAGTTCGGAATTTTAAATCCCGCCTTCTTGAAGCACGCCTGATGCGCAGGCGGAAACGAGCGCTCCAGATCCGTCTGGCGCAACTTTTCCGAAGTATCGATGCTCTCGGCCATGCAGACGCAGTAAGTCTGTGCGCGGGATTTGTTCGTCTCGGAAATCTGCGAAACGCAGTGCGCAATCCATTCCTTGTCCTTAGCGCTTTGCTGTGCGGCGGCGGGAATGGAAAAGATAAGCAGAAGAGGTAAGGCTAGCAGCAGACGCATTTCAATTCTCAGTTCTTCAGCGCCTTGCGCGCATCGGCAATCGCCTGCTTGAATATTTCTTCTTCCTGCGCGCCGAACAGCCGGAATTTCCCGATGATGAAGGACGGCGTACCCTGAAAGCTGAAGGCATTTGCCTGCGCGTGATGACGCTTCAGCACAGTGCCGATCTCCGTGATATTTTTCTGCAAGTCCTGCTTCGCGCGCTTCACATCGACGCCAATGCTGGCAAGCACGCGGTCGGTGGTTTCCTCCGTGATCCGCGTATTGCTCGACATCAGCGCGTCGTAGGCCTGCACATATTTCCCCTGCGCGCGGGCAGCTAACGTCATCTGCGCGCCGTAAACGGACGGCGGGCCGAAGATCGGCCACAGCTTGTAGGCGAGGCGGATATTGCCGTCTTCGCGCACGACCTTTTGCAGCACCGGAAACACCTTGCGGCAATAAGGGCAGTTGAAATCTGAGTATTCCGCGATGGTGAGATCGCCCTTCGGATTTCCGGCGACGGGAATTGCCGGATCGCGCCAGATCAGTTCTTCGGTGAGAACTTCGTCTTTCTGCGCGAAAGCCGGGATCGCGGAGAAGGCGAGCGATCCCGCTACGAAGCTGCGTCTGGTAATTTTCATCTTACTGCGTTCCGCCGCTTCGTTTCTTGAATTTCGAGATCACGAGATAGATCGCCGCATACCAGAGTACGAGTGCAAAGGCGCCGTTAATAAGACGGAAGATCGCGGCGCTGAAGCTGCCCATCTGTCCTCTCATATCGTTGAACATATCGGCGGAGAAGAACGGCCCCAGCGCGATGAGGCTCGAGACGCTCGCAAATGCCGCGATCAGAGCGATGCCGACCAAGCTTTCGCCGGCGCGGATCCAGAGCGGGGCAGTGACCGGGATATGCTCGTTGTTCTGCACGCCCGCCATGTCGCGCATGAAAACCATGACACCTGCGAAGAAGAAAACCAGTCCAGCGGCAGAGGCGAGGATTCGTCCCGTGGTGCCCGCCTGAACGTTACCCGAGACCACGCCAAGCCCGATCAGAATAAGAAAGACGGCCGGAGCGAAGCAGAGGCCGCAAATAAAGAGCGTTTCGCCCCGCGTCGGCGGCTTTTTTCCTGCATTTTCCTTCTTCGGTTCGTTCATGCGCGGCTCACGATTCAGCGATGCGTTTTCTATAGCGCGGACGGCTGGCTCTTGTCCCTCCAGCAAACTAGCATCCGCGCCAGCCACCAGCGGGGGTAGCCATGGATCTGACGCTTCTCACTTACGTTCATACTGGTCTGAGTATCGTAGCGCTTGCTGCCGGAATTCCGCTCGCCCTGGGTCTGTTGCGGAATAACGCGAGCAAGTTCTGGACCGTCTTTTTTCTCGTGACCACGGTGCTGACGAATGTCACGGGCTTCCTGTTTCCGTTTTCGCGCTTCGGCGACTCGCACTGGGTCGGACTGATTTCGCTGATCGTGCTCGCCGCCGCGATAGCCGCGCAATATCTGTTCCGCTATCGCGGCTCGTGGCGCTGGATTTACGCGGTCGCGGCGCTGCTCGCGCTCTACTTCAACGTCTTTGTCTTGGTCGCGCAGCTTTTCAAGAAGGTGCCGGCGCTGCGCGCGATGGCGCCGACTTTGATGGAGCCGCCGTTTGCTATCGCGCAAGTCATCGTGCTCGCGTTCTTCGTGTGGCTGATCTGGAAAGCCGCGCGGGCCTTCAAGCCTGTAATGTAAGGAAAGCTCTCAATGCCGCTTTCGATGTCTCAAGCGTCCGTGCCGTTATTTATCCGCGCGCTGCGCAATCTTTCCGAAAT
>JAKFYO010000084.1 GCA_021730825.1 Hyphomicrobiales bacterium | reverse complement strand
TAAGAGATGGTAAATTCTTCCGCCTGGCGGCAAATACCTTAGTCATTTCTACGGCTTGATAGGTTCCCCTCCGCATGTTCCGATGCGGCCGAAGGCGGACCGAATGAAATTGTACGATATGGGCCGCGCGCCCAACCCGCGCCGTGTGCGCATTTTTCTTGCCGAGAAGGGCATCGACATTCCTAAGCAGGAAGTCGATCTCGGCGCGCTGGAACAATACGGCGAAACATTCACTGCGATGAACCCGATGCAACGGGTTCCGGTGCTTGTTCTGGACGACGGCACCGTTATCTCGGAGTCGGTCGCGATCTGTCTCTATTTCGAGAAGCTCCACCCCGAGCCGAACCTGTTCGGCAAAGACGCGCTGGAAAGCGCACAAGTCGAAATGTGGAATCGCCGGCTTGAACTTCACTTCTATGGTCCGGTGTCGCAGTCTTTCCGCCACAACAGCCCGGCGATGGCAAAGCGCGAAATTCCGCAGGTGCCAGATTGGGGCAATGCGTGCCGCGATAAGGCCGCCGATTTCGTCGGCCTTCTTGAGAAAGAACTCGGCACGCGGGAATACGTCGCGGGCAACCGCTTCACGATCGCCGACATCACTGCGCTTTGCACGGTCGATTTCATGCGCGTGATCAAACTCTCGCTGACACCGGAGATGAAAAATCTGACCCGCTGGCACGCTGCCGTGTCGGCCCGTCCCAGCGCGAAAGCATAAAGATGAAGTACGAGAATATCAGACTTGAGGTTGCAGGTTCGGTGGCGACGCTCGCGCTCGCGCGTCCCGATCGCCTGAACGCAATCAACGCGGCGACCCATCCCGAGTTGCGCGACGCGCTCGACAAGGTGGAAGGCGACAAGAACGTGCGTTGCCTGGTGCTGACCGGCGAGGGGCGGGCGTTCTGCTCCGGCCAGGATCTCGGTGAGCGCGTGATCGCCGACGGCGCGAAGCTCGATCTCGGCGCCTCGCTGGATGCAAACTATAATCCGCTGGTGCGGCGGCTAGCCTCGTTTCATATCCCGACCATCGCGGCGGTGAACGGACCGGCCGCAGGCGCTGGCGCGAATATAGCGCTCGCTTGCGACATCATCCTGATGGCGCGTTCTGCCTACCTGCAACAAGCGTTCGCCCGGATCGGACTCGTGCCCGACGCTGGAGGCACCTGGTTCCTGCCGCGGCTTGTGGGTTTAAAGCGTGCGCTTGCGATGTCTCTGTTTGCCGACCGCATCCCCGCCGAGGATTGCGAACGGATGGGCATCGCCTGGAAAGTTTTGGACGACGATATTTTTGCAAGTGAAGTCGCGAAGCACGCGGCGATCCTCGCTGCCGGGCCGACGCTGGCTTATCAACTGGCCAAACGCGCTCTTATAGCGAGCGGCGAGAACGACCTCGCCACGCAACTCGATCTTGAGCGCGACAGCCAGCGCGAGGCGGGCCGCTCCAAGGATTTCATCGAGGGTGTGATGGCCTTCCGCGAGAAGCGGCTCCCGCGTTTCAAGGGCGAATAGCCGCGAGGCGATTTTCGCCCAAGAATGCTATGGTCCCGGCGGGAGATAACAAGAATGACCGCCACCTCCGCGACCGTTACCGAAGCCCTCAAATCCGTCAAAGGCCCGGACGGCAAAGACATCGTTACATCCGGCAAGCTTTCCGGCGTCGTCGTTACCGGCGGCAAGGTGTTCTGCTCGCTGACGGTGGACGCCGCCGAAGCGCAGGTTTGGGAAAGCGTTCGCAAGCAGGCGGAACAGGTAATCAAGGGCGTGCCCGGCGTTTCGTCCGTGCTGATAGCGCTTACCGCAGAGAAGAAGCCGGGCAGTGCTTCGCCCGCGCCGCAGGCGACAGCACCGCACGGCGGTGGAGCGGCGACAGGCCGCGCCGTGCAGGGCGTTCCGGGCGTCAAAGCGATCATCGCGGTTGCATCCGGTAAAGGCGGCGTCGGCAAATCGACAACCGCGGTAAACCTCGCACTCGGTCTGCAATCGCTCGGCCTGAAAGTCGGCGTACTGGATGCGGATATTTACGGCCCATCGATGCCGCGCCTGCTTGCGCTCAAAGGCAAACCGGAATTGATCGGCGGCCGCACGCTGAGACCGATGGAAGCCTTCGGGCTTAAAGTGATGTCGATCGGTTTCCTGGTCGATGAAGATACGCCGATGATCTGGCGCGGACCGATGGTGCAGTCGGCGATCACGCAGATGTTGCGAGAAGTCGATTGGGCGCCGCTCGACGTGATTGTCGTCGATATGCCGCCCGGCACCGGCGACGCACAGCTCACGCTCGCGCAACAAGTGCCGCTCGCCGGCGCGGTGATCGTGTCTACTCCACAAGATCTCGCGCTGATCGACGCGCGGCGCGGTATTGCGATGTTCAAGCGCGTGGACGTTCCCGTGCTCGGGCTGATCGAAAACATGAGCTACTTCCTGTGCCCGCATTGCGGCGAACGCTCGGATATTTTCAGTCATGGCGGCGCGCGGCACGAGGCCGACCGCTGGAGCGTGCAGTTCCTCGGCGAAGTGCCGCTCGAATTGAAAATCCGGGAAATGTCCGACGCCGGCACGCCGATCGTCGCCAGCGAGCCGGACGGATCCCACGCAAAGATCTACAAGGAAATCGCCGCGAAGGTGCGCGGCGCATTGGAAGGTTCCGCCGGAAAACGCGCGGCGCCGAAGATCGTCATCGAGTCCTGACACTAAAGACTCGTAAAAAATCCGAAGTAAAATCCCGAGCGCGCAAGTTTCTTTCACGAAATTTGCTCGACTTTGGTCGAACGTTTCCGTTTCGGGCATGGCTCGGGTCTTCGGATTGCCCGCCATGCATGGCTAATCCCGCTTTTGGCCCATCAAAGCGTGCTACGCGCTGGTCTCAAGCGGGAGGCGTCGTGCCTGCCGCAGTCTTGGGAGAACAACTCTTACAATGAAACGTCGTCAATTTTTAAAAGTGGCGGGCGCAGGTGCCGCTGCGAGCGCGATTGCTGCTCCGGCCATCGCGCAGTCGAACCCGGAAGTGAAGTGGCGTCTAACCTCGAGCTTTCCGAAGGCGCTCGACACCATCTATGGCGGTGCCGAAGTTTTCGCGAAGCAGCTTTCGGAGATCACCGATGGCAAGTTTCAGGTGCAGGTTTTTGCTGGTGGCGAAATCGTCCCCGCGTTGCAGGCGTTGGACGCCGTGTCGAATGGCACTGTCGAAGCATGCCACACCGTCTCGTACTATTATGTCGGTAAGGATCCGACGTTCGCGATCGCAGCGTCCGTTCCGTTCGGGCTGAATGCGCGCATGCAGAACGCGTGGATGTCGGGTAACGAGGGCATCGAAGCCTGGGATCAGTTCTATAAAAAGTACGGCGTAAACGCGCTGCCGCTCGGCAACACCGGTACGCAGATGGGCGGCTGGTTCCGCAAGGAAATAAAGACCGTCGCCGATCTTCAGGGTCTGAAATTCCGCATCGGCGGTATCGCGGGTCAAGTGCTCGCCAAACTCGGCGTGGTTCCGCAGCAGATCGCGGGCGGCGAAATCTATCAGGC
>JAKFYO010000369.1 GCA_021730825.1 Hyphomicrobiales bacterium | reverse complement strand
AGCCTTCGTAGGTGATGCCGAAACCGCCGACCCCGAGCACACGCACGATTTCATACCCGGAGATCTGGGTACCGAGCGGCAGCGCGAAGGGATATTGCTGCTCGCTCAAGGCTGCGCGCCGAGCCGCTGGAGCGCTTCGCGGCTACGGGTAAGACTCGCGTCGAGTTGCAGCGCTTCACGGAATTCCCGGATCGCTTCCTGACGCCGGCCTAGCCCTTCGTTCGCAAGTCCGCGGCCCTCACGTGCCGTCGCGCGGCGCGGGTCGAGGCGCACCGCATCGGAAAAATCCGAATAGGCGGAGACGAAATCGCGGCGCAAAAGATTAGCCCGGCCTCGGCCGAGATAGGCGTTCACGTTCACGCGGTCGTAACGCAGCGCTTCGTTGAAATCGCTCAGCGCGCGGTCCGGCTGGTTCAGCGTCTCATAAGCGCCGCCACGGCCCACAAGGGCATTGATGTTTCTCGGGTCCAACCGCAGCGCAGACGAGAAATCTTCAATCCCGCGTTGCGGGTTGCGGTTCGAGACATATGCCGTGCCGCGATTGGCATAGGCAACCGCGTATTTAGGATCGAGCGAAATCGCCTCGCTATAGCTTGCAATCGCGCGGTCGTACTCGCGGCGATCGAGAAAGAGATTGCCCCTCGTATTGTGCGCGAGCGCAAATTGCGGATCGAGCCGGAGCGAATTGTCTATGTCCTCGAATGCGCGTTCCGTATTTAAGCGCTCACGCCAGATAATCGCGCGATTAAGATAAGGCACGGACGCGCCCTTGGAATTCGGGTCCAGCCGGATCGCAGCCGAATAGTCGTCGAACGCCCGGTCGCCCTGACCGAGACGATGATACGAAAGCCCGCGATTGGTATAGGCATTCACGAATTTCGGATCGAGGCGGATCGCATCGTTGTATTCCTCGATGGCACCACGGAAATTTCCGCGTTCGCGCAATTCGTTGGCGCGGCGGTAAATCTCGTTCGCATCCCGCGATGGGGGTTGCGTGGTCTGCTTCTGCTGCGGCGGCGTCTGCTTCTGCGGCGGCTGTTGCGGTTGCCGCGGCTCGTCGCGGCTCATGATCCGCATTCCGGTCATGCCTTCGAAGAAGTTCACGATCGGCCGGTGCAACAGAACGGCGGCCGAACCGGCAAGAATGAGAATGACGGCCGCGATATTCGCGATAGAAATTCCCGAACGTTTCGTAACAGGCGATGCATTTCCGGCCGGCGTGTACGGCTGACCAGAATCCGCTGAAGCCGATTGCGGCTGATACGGCGGCGGCGCGGCCGGCGCCGAATAAGCCGGCATGGTCGCCGGTTGCGACATCGGAGCCATCGCATCGATTGCGGTCTGCGGCTGGATCACGCGCGTCGCGGGCTCGCTTGCGGGCGCGCTCGGGCGCGCAGCAAGCTGCGCACGGAATTCAGCTATCGTTGCCGGACGCTCGCGCGGCCGCAACGACATCGCGGCATCGATTGTGTTCGAAAATTCTGCCGGCACGGTAATCTGCGCTGCCTTCGCAAGCGGAATGTAGGGGTCTTCGCCCTTGAGCGCGGTATCGGTTTTGCGTTTGTCGGCATCGATCGGCGGCTTGCCCGTGATCGCCCGATAGATCGTGGCCGCGAGCGAGTAGACATCCATGCGCGGATCGACGCTGCCGCTGTCGTCACTCTGCTCGGGCGGAGAGTAATTTGCCTTGAGTACGCCGAAACTTTTCGGCGACGGACCGGCAGCAATCGCCTGGTCGGCAATCAGCTTTAATGCGCCGAAATCGATCAGCACCGGGCGGCCATCGGCCCGGATCATGATGTTGTCCGGCGCAATATCGCGATGGATCAGCTTGTTTGCGTGAACATATTCAAGCGCATCGAAAATAGGATCGAAGATGGGCCCAAGCTCGGCGAGCTGCGGCGGCGATGTCCGCGCTTTCAGCCACTCCTCGAGCGTCTGTCCTTCGACATGCTCCATCACCATGTAGCCGGTGCCGTTGTCGGCAACATAATTCAGCACCTCGATGATGTTCGGGTGCTTCAGCTTGGCGAGACGGTTGGTGGAATCCGCAAAGCGCTTCAAGGCCCAGGAAACGACTTCGCCGTCCTGTTTGGAATAGGCGATGCGGGTCGCGTCGTCGCGCGACGCAATTCCGCGCGGGAAGAATTCCTTGATCGCGACGCGGCGCTCGGTGATCGGGTTGAACCCTTCATAGGTGATTCCGAAACCGCCCGCACCGATCGCGCGCACGACCTCATAGCCCGTGATCATGGTTCCGGGCCGAAGCGCAAATGGCATCTCATTAGCAGGCAAAGGGCCGCCCCCTTAGAGCTTGATCCCGAAAGTGGATTTCGGTTTTCGGAAAAGATCATGCTCGAAACAAAAAAGCTATTGCCGCGGATGCTAACGGCTTGGCATTTCACGCGCAAACACGTTTGCGCGGGCCGCCAGACAATAAGCCGTGAGGCTTATACGCTTAGGGGATGGCGACGGCGACAAAGCGCTGTTCGCCGCCCGGCGTGACAAGAAGCAACAATGCGGACTTCTTGCCCGCCTTCTTCAGCACATCGACGCGCGTGCGCAATTCCGCGGCAGTCGTGACCGGCTCTCCCGAAACTTCCAGGAGCACCACGCCGGCCTGCACATTCTGCTCGGCGGCATTGGATTCCGGATCGACGGCAGTAACGACCAGACCCTTTAGGCTCTCTTTAAGCTTGTAGCGGCGGCGCAGCTCTTCGCTCACGACCGCGAGATCCATTCCGAGCGGCCGGTTCTGCGTCGCGCGCTGCTTCTGCTGCGGCTCAGGCTCGACCCTAGTCTGGCGGTTCGGTTTCTTGTCGGTGTCCGCGAGCTTCTCTACCTGGATCTTGAGAGTCTGTTCTTTGCCCTTGCGGATCACCACCACATCGACGGCTTTTCCGATCTCGGAGCCAGCCACGATGCGCGGCAGGTTCCGCATTTCGCGTACTTCCTGTCCGTTGAAGCGGATCACAACGTCGCCTGCCAACATGCCACCCTTCATCGCGGGCCCGTTGTCACCGACCGCCGCGATTAGCGCACCGCGGGCGGTGGGCAGCCCGAGGCTTTCCGCGATCTGTTCATCCACCGGCTGGATGGAAACGCCGATCCAGCCACGCTGGATTTCGCCGGTCGCGATCAACTGCTTGATCAGCGGCGAAACGGTGTTCGCCGGAATCGCAAATCCGATGCCGATGGAGCCGCCGGTCTGCGAGAAGATCGCGGTGTTGATACCGATCACCTCGCCCTGCAAATTGAAAAGCGGACCGCCGGAATTGCCGCGATTGATCGCGGCATCGGTCTGGATGAAATCGTCGTAAAGAGAAGACTCGATATTGCGGTTGCGCGCGGAAACGACGCCCACCGTCACCGATCCGCCGAGACCGAACGGATTGCCGATCGCCATCACCCATTCGCCGACGCGGGTCTTGTCCGAGTCGCCGAAATTGACTGCCTTCAATGGCGCCTTCGGTTTCACGCGCAGCACTGCGAGATCGACCTTCTCGTCGCGGCCGATCAGTTCAGCC
>JAKFYO010000244.1 GCA_021730825.1 Hyphomicrobiales bacterium | reverse complement strand
GGCCCTGCCGCAACAACCACGGTGCGGCCAGCATGGTCATCAGATAGAGCAGCATCTCCGAGACCTCGTTGGCCCATGCGATGCCGCGCCCGATGCCGGGCAGGGCGACATTGCGCGTCAGCACGTCGCCGCTCTTGCGCGCATGGCTTAGGCGGCTCGACGAGATGGGCGTGACATTTGTTTTTCGTCATCGCTGGCTTGGCTGGGACGGCAGCGGCGCACTTCAGTTCGACACTCCCAAAGGCAAATTGAGCGTAAGTGTTGACGCAGCCGTTCTTGCGCTCGGGGGTGCAAGCTGGCCGCGCTTAGGCTCCGATGGCGCTTGGGCGAAGAATCTTGAGAGTGCAGGCGTGACGCTTGCGTCCTTGCGTCCCGCAAATTGCGGTTTCGAAGTTACGTGGTCGGAAAGTTTCCGCGAGCGCTTCGCCGGTACGCCGCTGAAGCGCATCGCGCTGACTTCAGGCGAGGTGACCATGCGCGGCGAAGCAGTGATCGCGCGCTACGGTCTCGAAGGCGGCGCGGTCTATGCGCTTTCCGGAAAACTTCGCGAGGAAATTCTCGCAACCGGAAAAGCCGTGCTGCATGTTTCGCTGCGGCCCGACCTTTCGGAAGCGCAGTTAGCCGAAAAACTGGGTGCCGCCCGCGGCAAGCAGTCGTTCTCGAATTTTCTGCGCAAGTCGGTCTATCTGTCGCCGGTCAGCATCGCGCTCTTGCAGGAGTGGGCCGCACAGCAAAGTGTGCGGCTTTCGGAGCAGGCGCCCGAACAAATCGCCGCGCTGATCCATCGCTTGCCGGTGACGCTCACGGGAATTGCACCGATCGAATCCGCAATTTCTAGCGCCGGTGGAATCCCCTTCGTAGAACTCGATGAGCATTTCATGCTTCGCAAATTGCCGGGCGTCTTCGCCGCGGGCGAAATGCTGGACTGGGAAGCGCCGACCGGCGGCTACCTGTTGCAGGCAAGTTTTGCGACCGGCGTTGCAGCCGGGCGCGGCGCGGCGCACTGGCTTGCGCGATAATTATTCGGCGGGAACGGCGCGAATAGCCGGTGTTGCCGGTGCCTCAGCCGGCACGACGGCAATTTCGCCCGCCGCCGCAACGCCGGGAAGCAGATGCGCGATCGCGTTCGCGTAATAGCGCAGGATGTGCAGGTCCGCCGGATTGGCTTCGTAAATGCCGTCGGTTTCTTTCACGATGTGCCGGAGCATCAGCATCCGCAAGCCGACCTCGATCGCGTAGTCGCGGTCAGAGCGCGGAATATGCACATAGGCTTTGGACGCCTCCAGCGTCTCGATGATCTTCGACACGCGGCTTTTGATCTCGAACAGCGAAAGCGGCGCCGGATGCGCCTCGAGTAGCGCGGTTGCAACCAGCGAAACGGGAAGCGCCGGGACAACCTTGCCGACCGCGTCCATCAGCTTCGAGCCGAGTTTCTCGACTTCCGCAAAGCGTTGATCGTCCGGCAAATCGCGGAAGTCGATCTTGCGCTCCGCGACATATTGCTTGAGCGAGAACGGCTCGCCGAAGCTCACGCAGGTATAGCCGTAGCGATACCAGTTACCGCGCAACGCAAGCCAGACATGATGGAAGAAGTGCCTGAGAAAAACCACGAGATTGAAACCGAACACCGGCTTCTTGCCCGGCTCGGCGCTCGCGGCACTCGTCAGCATCCGGTCTTCGAGCACGCGGTCGTAATTCACGCCGACCGGCACGAACACGACATCCTTCGGTCCCTTCGGGTCGAACGCCGCGACCATGTAGCTCAACAGTCCGAATTTCGGCGGGCGCAGTTTGCCGTCGCGCGACAATCCGCCTTCCGGAAAGATCGCCTGCACCACGCCGGAAGCGGTCGCCATGTGCACGTAGCGTGACAGCACCTTGCGATAGAGCGCGTCGCGCGAGTCGCGCCGGATGAAATAGGCGCCCATCGAGCGGATCAGATTACGTAAGCCCCAGATCTGCGCCCATTCTCCGACCGCATAAGAAAGCGCCGAAGACTGCGCCGCGACATAGGTCACAAGCACGTAATCCATGTTGGAGCGGTGGTTGATTACGAAGATCACGGAAGAGTCCGGGTCGACCTTCGAGAAGGCTTCTTCGTTCCGGAATCCGATGCGCACGCGATAGAGCGTTTCCGAAAGCCATTTCGACAGACGCGTGCCGATCCGGAAGTAGGCGTAGGCGGAGAACGAGGGCACGATCTCGCCGGCGTAGCGCTTCACCTTCTCCATCAGCACTTCGCGCGGGATTTTCTGTTCGCGCGCGTACTCGTCGACCGCGTGCAGCACCTCCGGGTCATAGATCAGCCGGTCCATGAGCACCTGCCGCTTGGTAAGCTTGAAAGGTTTGATCTGGAGGCGAAGCCGCGTGTTCAGTTCGCCGATCGCCTTGTTGGCCCGCCGCCGCAGCGCCCAGCGCACGCTCGGGATGAGCATCCGGTCTAGGAAGGCGAGCCCGGCCAGCACGCCGATGACGATGAAAACCCAAAGCGGCAGCGTGACATCGGCCCACATAATTCAGCCCCAGATCCCTGCGAGACGGCGGACAAATCATCCGCTATGTAGCGTTTCCTTGAAAAGCCGCCGGTTCTTGTGCTCGTGACCGATCAGCCTCACGCCATGCAATACAAAGCCCGGCCCCAACGCAACTGGGGCCGGAAGTTCAAGGGCTATGCCTTCGGTTGGGCGTGGTTCGACCCGGTCAGTTCATGGGCGTTGCGGCGGCTTTTCGTACCTTCGTCGCTGTTATGGGCGGCGGCCGAGCAGGCCGGCACGTCGGTCGATCATTTTTACGACGCGGCGCAGCTTGCGAAGAAAAACGCGCACGAAAAGAAGCTTGCCGAGGCGCTGCACCTGACCGCCATGGCGCGCGCATCCGCGGAGCGCAAGGAAGCGGAGTGGCAGAAAGTATTTTTCGGTAACGGCACGGAAAGCGCAGAGGCGCGCCGCGAGTTGGAAGCTGCCCGTTATGCAGCGAGCCACACTTATAATTTAGCGCGCCGTCATTTCGGCTTCATGCTCAGAAACGATCCGCCTCGGATCAAATCGCAGACGCAAAGTCCGGAAGAAATCGCCGCGATTTACGGCGCGCAGTTCGAGCATCTGTCGCTCGACGGCATCGCCAAGGGCAATACCCAGGTCGAAGTCTCGAAGCCGGTCGAGCGCACGGCGGGTACCGATTATTGGCTGCGCTTTCAAAGCCCGTCTGCGCTGCTCGGCGACACCGTTTATGCGCGCGTGCTTGAGCCGCACGGCGTAAAGAACCCGCCGACCGTCATTTTCGGTCACGGCATCTGCATCGAGTTCGACCACTGGCGCGGCTTGATCGACGAAGCGCGCACGCTGCGCGCGGAAGGCTTCCGCGTGATCAGGCCGGTCTCGCCGTGGCACGGCCGCCGCCGTCCGCTCGGCAGTTTCGGCGGCCAGCCGATGATGGCACGCATTCCCGGCGGGTTGTTCGACGCCTTCACCGGTGCCGCGCAGGAATGGGCGGTGATAGCGAACTGGGCACGCCAGAATTCTGATGCGCCGCTT
>JAKFYO010000055.1 GCA_021730825.1 Hyphomicrobiales bacterium | reverse complement strand
ACGTTGACGCGCGAGCCGTCGAGCAAACGCGCGTCGCAAAGCGGGTGTGATTCATCCACGCGGCGGCCGACCGCGGACACGATCTTGTTCACGATGCGCAACAGATGCGGCTCATCCTTGAAGCGGACCGGAGTTGCTTCCAGCATGCCCAAACGCTCGACGAAAACGCATTCGGGACCGTTGATCAGAATGTCGTTGATGGTTGGGTCTTTCAGGAGCGGCTCGATCGGGCCGAGGCCGGTCATTTCGTCGAGAATCTCACTCACGAAATCGTCGAGCTCGTTTGCATTCAGCGCAATACGCTCGGCCTTCGTGAACTGCGAGACCATGTTGTAGACCTGTCGCCGGACTTCCTCCTCCGGCAGCTTGTCCATCGCGGAAAGATTGAACTCTTCGATCACCTTGCGATGCAGGCGGACTTTCGCGTCCAGCATTTTGCTGGTGAGAAGAAGATTGCCAGCGCCCGCGGGTTCCGGCTCGGGCGTATTGGCAAGATTTTCGAGAAGCGATGGCTCAAGACGCGGTGCCTCGATCTCCGGCAAGGATGCGGGAGCAGGAGTGGTATTGCGCGCACTGAATCGTCCGAGTACGGCCATCTAGCTCATCCCGCCTTCTTGAAGAGGCGCGAAAGCGCGCCGGTCTGCTTGGTGTCCTTTGCCGCCGGGAGGATCAGTTTTTTGAGGGCAAGCACGACGTTGTTGCCCGGCTTCACTTCTTCGAGCGGAATGCCGCGGTCGATCGCTTCGCGCACCACGCGGAAATTATTCGGAAGCGAGCCGGCAAAGGCGCCGCCCAGCGCGCTCTGGATATCCGCGAGGCTGAGGCCGGCCGCGAACATGCGCGACTCGAACCGGTTCACGATCACCTGCGGGTTCGCGCTTTCGCCGAGACGCTCGCCGATCGCGGACACAAGCTTTTTCGCGTGGCGAAGACCAGGGATCGTCATTTCGCTCACGATGAAAAGTTTGTTCGATCCAAGCAGCACGCTGTCGGTCCACGGGAACCAGGTGCGCGGCATGTCGATCACGACATAGCGGAAGTGCGACGACACGAGGTCGAGCAGGCGCGTGACCATCACCGGATCGAACGAGCGCATTTCGGCCGGGCGGTTGGGGGCCGCGATCACCGAAAGACCCGATGAATGCTGCGTCAACATGACTTCCAGGAGATGGCGGTCGAGGCGTTCCGGCCGCGGCTCGATCTCGCTCAGGTCGAGACGCGGCTCGATATCGAGATAATCCGCGACCGCGCCGTGCTGAAAATCGAGGTCCACAAGACAGGTCGAAGAACCGCCGCGGGTCGAACCCTGCAACAGAAGCGCCGACTGAATGGCAATCGAGGTAACGCCGACGCCGCCCGCGGACGGGAGGAACGTGAAAATCTCGGCTTCCGACGACACTTCTCCGGCTGACGGCTTCTTCGCCGCACGTGCGCAGGCGCGCACAAGTTCGATCGGTGCTACCGGCTTCACGAGAAAATCGGCAACGCGAATTTGCAGGAGGCGGCGCGCAACAGTTTCGTCAAAGAGCTGCGTGACAACCACGGCTGGCGCGCTGCCCGGTTTCGAGGTCATGCGGGAGAGTGCTGCAACCTGCGCTTCGTTCGAGGCATCGAGATCGACGATAACGACGGCGGCGCCTTCCGGCATGACTTCGATATGCGTGAGATCGCCGTCCAGGATGTCGAGCGAAATCTGAAGCTGGGACGCAAACGTGGTTTCGACCATCTGCCGGAATTGCTTATCCGACGAGATGATGACGACGTGCGTCGTGCCGCCTTTCCTGTTCTGCTCGTTCATGCCTGCGTCCACCAACTCCCCGGGCCTCGTCCGCGTGTTTTCACGGCCTTATTTTGCCCGGAAAGTTGTACAGCAGCCGCCTTTCGGCCAAATGAAATTGCTCGATTGAATTGAATAGAACTTTATCGATTGTGCTGACGCTCGCGAAACGAAATGCCCCGCCCGCAACGAATGCGGACGGGGCATGTTTCGAAATACGTGGAGGCGTTTACTTCTCAGCCGTAGGGCTTGCCGAGAATTCGACCGAGCTCGTGCCCAGCCCCTTCGGCGGGGTCACTTTGCCTTCCTTGTAGCGCTGGATCGCCGGCTGGATTCTGTCGCCGTTCGTCAGGATGTTCCGGTTCGCGGCATAGCGCGGCCACGGGTCGATGGTCTGCACCGCGATGTTACTCGCGTTCGCGTTGCCGTGCGAAATATGAATCGCGTCGCGCCGGTCGTAATAGATGTCCGAACAAGCGGCGAGCGTGATCGACATCACCGTCGCGGCAACAACCGGTTTCAAGGAATTACTGCGCATTGGCGACGATCTCCGGGGAATCGAGTTGATGGCCGACTTGCGGACGCTGCGACACCGGACCATAGATCTTGCGGATGTCGGAAGGCGTCATTTCGGTCTTGCCATAAAGGAACAGGTCGTTGTCGTTCGGCGGCACGGTCTCATCCAACGGCGTGCGCAGCATGTCGCCGGGACGCGCCGGGCGCACGAGGCGCGGGGTCACGATAATCACGAGATCGGTTTCGCGTTTCTGAAACGAAGCCGAGCGGAACAGCGAGCCGAGCACCGGCACATCCGCAATCCAAGGCAACTGGTCGGCCGCCGTGCTGGTAGTCGATTGCAGAAGGCCCGCAATCGCAAAGCTCTGGCCGTCGCGCAATTCGATGGTCGTAGCCGCGCGGCGAACGATCAGGCTCGGCACGGAAATGTTGCCGACCTGCACCACGTTGGTCGGATCGAGCTGGCTGACTTCGGGTTCGATCTTGAGGTTGATCAGGCCCTGCGACAGCACGGTCGGCGTGAAGGCGAGACCGACGCCGAACTTCTTGAACTGAATCGTGATCTGGTTGTTCTGCGCGGCGACCGGGAACGGAAATTCGCCGCCTGCGAGGAAGCTTGCGGTATCGCCCGAGAGCGCGACGAGGTTCGGCTCGGCCAGGCGGCGGGCAACGCCGCGCTGCTCAAGCGCGCTGATCATGGCGTCAACCTTCACGCCGCGGTCAACGAGCCTACCAAGCACCGCACCGAATGGCGTGGTGCCGGAAATAAGACCCGCGGTGCCGGCACCTGCGATCAGATTATTGCCAACCGCTTCCCACTGGACGCCAAGTTCGCGGCCGGCATTGCGGGAGGCTTCGACGAAACGGACTTCGAGCAATACCTGCTGCGGAGCGGCGACGCTCACCGAATTGATCACATCGGGGCTGAACTGCTTCGCGAACTGCATCGCCTTGTCGAGCGTCACCGCGTCGGGAACGATGCCCGAGAGCATGATGCGGCCGTTGACCGTGGAGACGCGGATCTTCGCTTCGGGATATTGCGCGCGGATCGCGCCCGCGATGGCATTGGTGTCGTGCGAGACTTCGACGTCGAACACGCCGACGAGCTGCTTGCCCTCGCCATAGACGGAAATCCGGGTAAGACCGACTTTGCGGCCGAGCACGGAGAGCGTGCGGTCCGTCAGCGGCATCACGTCGGCAATTTCCGGATCGCCGACGACGACATCGTTGAAGCCGGTGCTG
>JAKFYO010000086.1 GCA_021730825.1 Hyphomicrobiales bacterium | reverse complement strand
TGGGTGCTCAACCGGAAGAACGTTCAGCCGAAGTACGATTTCTTCGAACAAATCTTCAAATCGCGCGCGCAAGAAATGGAAGCCGCACGCGATTGCTCATCGCTGGACGATCTCTTCGTCCGGCTTGAAGCTGCCGGCATTCTCAAGCGTTTCGACAAGAACGTGACGCCGACAATGTTCCGCTGCTCTATCTGCTCGGAGGCGGAAGTCGAACAGCTGCGCCGCGTGACGAACATTGTTCGTCTCGGACACGTGCAATGGATTGGCGGCGACCGACTGGTGCTGCAGCGAGGCACGGTCTCGATGCCGCGGGGCACAATTTACGTGAACTGCACCGCCGACGGAATTCCCGATCGCCCGTCGCAGCCGATCTATCAGAAGGACAGAATCGTTCTGCAGTATGTCCGGCGCTGCTCGCCGACTTTCAGCGGCGCTTTCGTCGCCTATCTGGAAACGATCATGGCAGATAACGCCGCGAAGAATGCAATGTGCACGCCGGTGCCGCCGCCAAAAACGCCGCTCGACTGGGTCAGGATGCAGTTGCAGGAATCCAGTAACCAACATGCGTGGTCAAAAATACCAGCCTTGCAAAGCTGGCTACTCAACTCGCGCCTTGATCGCTTTTCCGCTCTCGTCGCGCGTGCTTTCAGTGAAAAGCATGAGGCAAATCTTGCTGCGCTGGAACGCTACCGCGCTTCTGCAAAACCGGGGATGACCAGGCTCGTAGAACTTATGAACGCCGTATCACGCGATGTTGCAGCATAACACCAGTCCATGCCGACGGAGCAGACGATGAACATCGAACAAATCGGAGCGGCCACGCCCGGCAATGACATACCGATCGAAGCCTGGAACACCGTTCTGTTCGAAAAGTTTACCCGTTTCAAATATGTCATGACGAAGGGGCTGTCGGATCACAGCGACGAATTCTTGCGGCGGCGGCCATATTCCGCAGGCGTACGCGTTCTAGATATCGGTTGCGGGTGGGGCGACACCGCGCAGCAGATTGCGCGACAGATTGAGCCTCGAGGACGCGTGGTTGGCATCGACTGTGCCAAGAACTTCGTTGATGCAGCGATTGCAGATGCGAATGCGGCAGGTGTTCAGAACGTTTCCTTTGCAGCCGCCGACGTTGAGAGCGGCAATCTGCAAGGGCCGTATGATTTCGCTTTCTCCCGCTTCGGCACCATGTTTTTCAACAGGCCCGTACCGGCACTACGCAACATCCTCAGTGCACTTCGTCCAGGCGGCGAACTTGCGATGATCGTTTGGCGCCGCCGGGAAGACAACGCATGGATTCACAAGGCGGAGCAGCAAGTGCGCGAAATCGTACCGGTTGTTTCGCACGAGGACACTAATCAAGTGCACTGCGGACCTGGACCGTTCTCCATGGCCGGCCCCGATATGGTGAGCGACATGCTACGTATTGCCGGGTTCGAGCGCAGCACATTTCGTCGCTATGACACGGATATCTGCATCGGCCGCACAGTCGACGACGCGATCGCTTTCGCCATGACGATCGGGCCGGCTGGCGAAATCATTCGCCTCGCCGGCGAAGAAGGCCGGAAGCGCACCGAACAGGTTACGAAGGCCTTGCAAGCGACTTTCGCGGATCATTTACGTAGCGATGGCGTATGGCTGCCGTCGAGCAGTTGGTTCGTGACAGCGTACCGTCCGAGCAACTGATCTTTGTAACTCCGCCCGCCGAAATCCTGCAACGCGTGAACAGTGATTACGGCGTGAGCTAAGCTTGACAAACGACTTTGTTTCGAAGCACGCCGATTTTGTCGACGTGAAGCTCGATCGTGTCGCCATCCTTCAAGAAGCGATCCTGTTCGAGCCCGCAGCAATTGCCGACCGTTCCCGACCCGATGAATTCGCCCGGATGCAGCGTTTCATCCTTGGAGATGTGCTCGATCATCTTCTCGAACGTATGCAGCATGTCGGCGGTGGTGTTCTTCGCCCAGGTTTCGCCGTTCACGCGGACTTCCACGTTCATCTTCTGCGGGTCGCCAAGTTCGTCAGGCGTGACTATCCACGGCCCCATCGCGTTGCCCATGTCGAAGCTCTTGCCTTTGGTGGGCCCCAATCTTCCCTGCATCTCGATCACCTGCTGATCTCGCGCAGAGAAGTCGTTGAAGATCGTGTAGCCGAAGATGTAGTCCTTCGCGTTCGCAGCCGTGATGTTCTTGCCGCGCTTACCAATATAGACGCCAAATTCGAGCTCGAAATCCATGAGCTCGCTATAGCGTGGCCATGTCACCGTCGCTTCAGGGCCAACGACGCTGAAGCGGTTGGTGATGTAATAGACCGGTAGCTGACGATAAACCGGCGGCACATCGGGCTCGGCTTGGATTTTCGCCGCAGCCTCTTCGCCCTGAGATTTCCGCGCGAGATAGCGCTGCATCCCGCGCGGCGCATTCTTGACGTGCGTTGCATAGACCGATGCGTCGCGCATTTGCGGCGGCACGGGAATCGGAGCAAGCAGCTTCGTGCCTTCCAGCGGCTGCGCGGCACTTGCCTTCCATTCGGATGCCAGCTTCTTCGCTTCCGCGAGTGCTGATGGTCCCGCTTCGATCAACGCCTGCATGCTCGCGAAAGCAGGGCTCGCGCCGTTCGCCGCTGCAAGGTCGAGTATCTGTTTCTTCTGCGTATCGACGACGCCAACGATCGGCTTGCCGCTCTTTTCGAATGTGGCGAGCTTCATCTTAGTTCTCCATGATTGCGACAGCGCGCGTCCACCCGGCGGATGCGGCTTTAATCTTCACCGGGAAGCAGGCGATCCTGAATCCGTTTGCAGGCAGCGTTTCGAGGTTGTGAAGCTTCTCGATATGGCAGTAGCCGATCTTGCGGCCGGACTTGTGCCCTTCCCAGATCAGCGAAGCGTCTTTCGTCTCGGCGTATTTTTTTGCCGTGTGAACGAAGGGCGCGTCCCACGACCAGCCGTCAGTGCCGGTCACGCGCACGCCACGCGACGTCAAATAGAGCGTGGCTTCGGCACCCATGCCGCAACCGCTTGCGAGATAATCAGGCTTTCCGTAGCGCGCTGCCGCCGAAGTATTCACGACGACGATGTCGAGTGGTTGCAAATTGTGGCCGATGCGCTTCAACTCGGCTTCGACGTCGGCCGCGGTCGCGACATAGCCATGATCGAAATGCCGGAAGTCGAGTTTCACGCCGGGCCGGAAGCACCAGTCGAGCGGCACTTCATCGATGGTCCATGCGCGCTCGCCATCATTCATGGTCGAAGCAAAATGATAAGGCGCATCGAGATGCGTGCCGTTGTGCGTCGTGAGGTTGACCTGCTCGACCGCCCAGCCTTCGCTGTCCGGAAGATCCTCGGGTTTCAGTCCCGGAAAGAATGCGCAGACCTGCGGCGCGGACTCTTTATGCGTGGTGTAGTCGATTTTCGGACCCCGGCCGGGCGGATCGGCGGGAACGTCGTTTTCGAGGGGGATCGATAAGTCGATAATCTTCATGGCTTTCCTCCCGCCAGCGGCTTTAGCCGAACTGTTGCGCGTACGCAAAAACCTCGATATTT
>JAKFYO010000215.1 GCA_021730825.1 Hyphomicrobiales bacterium | reverse complement strand
GAGCGCGCCGCCCGACGCGAAAGCAAGTGCGCTGTAGCGTTTCACATCGACGCCAACGAGCGGCGCCGCATCGGGGTTACTCGCAATCGAGCGCAACGCGCGGCCTGTCTTCGAATAACGCAGCGCCGCGTAAACACCGAACGCAAGCGCGAGTGCTGCAACCAAAGTCACGACGCGGTTGGCGGAGAGCGCGAGCGGCCCCAGCCGGATTACGTCGGCGAGATACGTATAAGCACGGTCAGTGCCGGTCCACAGCACGAGTGCCACGCCTTGCAGCACGAACAACAGACCGAATGTCGAAATGATCGAATCGATCTCGCGCTTGCCTTGATCGCGCGTCCGCGAAAGAAGCGGATGCAGCACATACATAAAAAGCAGCCAGCTTGCGGCGAATGCCGCCGGCACGCCGAATAGCAACGTGATGAACGGCGGCGCATTCAGTAGCGTGAAGCCCCAGAATGCGGCGTAGCCCGCGAGCATCAGAAACTCGCCGTAAGCGAGGTTCAGCACGCGCGCGACGCCGTATTGCAAATTCAAACCTATCGCGATCAGCGCATAGATGCCGCCAATCACAAGGCCCGCAATCATGAAGTCGAAAAACAGCGTCACGGCTTACGCGAACTCCGTTCGTGCGCGTGCACAAGAGCGCGCCCGTTTACTCGCCGCAAATTCTATAGAAAAGGGCCCGCGTTCACGACACGCGGGCCCGATTAGCTTCTGCTTAACCTTACTTTACCTGCGGAGCGACTGCGCCCGGCAGGTTCGAAGGCGCGACACCTTTATATTCGCCGCCCTGATACTGGCCGACCCACCACAGCTTGGTTAACTGGTTATTTTCCAGCTTCACGTCGCCGAGAATGGTCTTGAAGGTGCCGGTGCGAAGTTCGGCAATGATCTTCTTGTTGTCGATCTCGCCGACACGTTCGATTGCCTGCTGCAGCATTTGCAGGCCGGCATAAGTGTTCGAGCTGGCCCAACGGTCAGGTTCCTGACCCTTGTTCACGTCCTTGTGGCGCTTCACCCAATCCTGCACGCCGGGGCCGTTCGGGTCCCATGCGCCGAGACCGAAGAAGCCGTTGATCTTGTCGCCGAACTTTCCTTTGTAGTTCGGGAACGCCGCGCCGACCGCGAGATACTTCACTTTCGGATTGAAGTCGTTCGCGAGAGCCTGCTCGGTGAGCATGAAGGTATCCGGCGGATAGGAGAACGCGATCATGATATCCGGATCGGCGGCCTTTGCGGCCTTGATCTGCGCCGAAAGGTCCGGCGAACCGAGCGGGTAGGTGGTCTCATAGACGATCTTGTAGTTGTTCGCGGCGAGTGCGGCTTTGGCGGGCGCGAGGAATTCCGCACCGAACGGATGCTGCACGGAGAAGAGCGCGACAGTTTCCTTGATCTGGCCTTTCTTGCGCATGTCGTTGAGCATATCGACCAGCGCCTTCACGCCTTCCGACGGTTTGCCGAGCATCCAGAACGCGTTGTCGAATTTCGGCGCGAGCTTGTCGATTTGTTCGGTCGCGGCCGTGCCCATGATGTGCGGATAGCCGTGCTTGTTGAACACCGGCAGCACTTGCAGGTTCGGACCGGTGCCCCACGGCGACAGCACGATGTCCATCTTGTCGACGGTCATCAGGCGTTCGACCAGGCGAACCATGTCTTCGTTGTTCGAGCGGTCGTCGACTTCGGTGACTTCAATCGGAATGCGCTTGCCGTATTTTTTCAGCATAATTCCGCCGGCCTTATTCACCTCGTCGGCCCAGAGCCGGTAGTTCGGAACGGAAGTCAGCAGCGCGCCCGCCGCCTGCGGTCCCGACAACGAAATGACATAGCCGACCTTGATCGATTTCGGCGCGTCCTGCGCCGGCAGCAACTGCGTCGAGCCTGCGATCATGCCGATCGCGGCCAGCCCGCAAAGAATTCTTTTGAACATCGGTAGTCTCCTCCCAAAGGCTTTTCTTATCCATCCATCATGGGATGAAACGATTGGACTTCCAACCGTATCTTTGGGGGAAGAGGCGGACTTATTGCGCCGCAAAATACCTTGGGAGCCGTCCCACACCGATTATCGCATGGGCTCCGGTGCGATGATTTTTTGCAGAAGCGCAAACAGCCAACGCGTCACGCGAAGTTCTTGGAATAGGTCTTCGCGTAAGTCTTGCGCAGTACGTTTTTTTGCACCTTGCCCATCGCATTGCGCGGCAAATCGTCGACGAAGAAAACCCGCTTCGGCTGCTTGAAGCGGGCGAGGCGGCCTTCGAGCGCGCCGAGGATTTCCGCTTCTGTCAGCATGGCCGCTTTCGATTTCACGACAACGGCGGTGACACCTTCGCCGAGATCGGGGTGTGCGACACCGATCACGGCGGATTCGACCACGCCCGCAATGGCGTCGATCTCTCCTTCGACTTCCTTTGGATAGACGTTGAAGCCGCCGGAGATGACAAGATCTTTGCCGCGCCCCACGATGTGCACGTACCCACGCTCATCGAGCTTGCCGAGGTCGCCGGTAATAAAGAAGCCATCGGCCCGAAACTCGGCGGCGGTCTTTTCCGGCATCCGCCAATAGCCCTGAAATACGTTCGGGCCTTTGACCTCGATCACGCCGATTTCGCCTTGCGCGAGAATTTTTCCGCTTTCCGGATCGGCGACGCGAAGTTCGACCCCCGGCAGGGGAAAGCCGACGGTGCCGGGAATCCTGTCCCCGTCGTAAGGGTTCGACGTGTTCATATTGGTTTCGGTCATGCCGTAGCGCTCGAGAATCGCGTGACCGGTCTTTTCGGAGAACGCGCGATGCGTTTCCGCAAGCAAAGGCGCCGAGCCGGAAACGAAAAGACGCATGTGCTTGGTCGCATCTCTCGTAACCTTCGGATGATCGGCAAAACGCACGTAGAAGGTCGGCACGCCCATCATCGAAGTTGCCTTCGGCATCAGGCGCACCATCTCGTCGGCATCGAATCTGCCGAAGAAAATCATCGACGCGCCGGACAACAGCACGACGTTCATGGCCACGAACAATCCGTGCGTGTGATAGATCGGAAGCGCGTGCAGCAGCACGTCGTCAGAAGTGAAGCGCCAATAATCCTTCAGCGTTGCCGCATTCGAGAGCAGGTTCTCGTGGCTGAGCATCGCACCCTTGGAGCGCCCCGTCGTACCCGATGTATAAAGAATGGCAGCGAGATCGTCTTTGCCGCGCGCGACAGGAGCTGAAGGCGTTGCGTCTTTTGCGTTCGCAAGCAGCGAACCATCGCCGTTCACCCCGAGCGTCTCGACGGTGCCGATCTTCAGTTTTTCCGCAAGCGCTTTCACGCCGCTTTCGGTTTCCGGTTTGCAGATCACGACACGCGGCTCGGCGTCACCCAGAAAATATTCGAGTTCAGGAAGCGGATAGGCGGTGTTCAGCGGCAGATAGACGCCGCCCGCGCGCACGACGCCGAGATAGAGCGCAAGATTCTGCCACGACTTTTCGATCTGCACCGCGACCCGGTCGCCGGGCTGAACGCCGCAGCGAATGAGGTGCGCGGAAATTTTTGCCGAGAGATCGAACACTTCGCCAT
>JAKFYO010000211.1 GCA_021730825.1 Hyphomicrobiales bacterium | reverse complement strand
GGAAAATGAGCGTCACCAGCATCACATAGCCGGCATAGAGCGCAGAAAGAATGAGGCCGGGAACGAAGGCGCCTTCATACATGTCTCCGACCGAGCGGCCGAGCTGGTCGGCCATGACGATCAGCACGAGCGAGGGCGGAATGATCTGTGCGAGCGTGCCGGAGGCCGCGATCACGCCGCTCGCAAGCCTGCGGTCGTAGCCGTAGCGCAACATGATCGGCAGCGAGATCAGACCCATCGAGATCACGGACGCCGCGACGACGCCGGTGGTCGCTGCGAGCAACGCGCCGACGAAAATCACCGCATAGGCGAGTCCGCCGCGGACCGGACCGAACACTTGCCCGATCGTGTCGAGCAAATCTTCCGCCATGCCGCTTCGTTCGAGCACCAGTCCCATAAACGTGAAAAACGGAATCGCGAGCAGCGTATCGTTGTTCATCGTGCCGTAAACGCGCTCGGGCAGCGCTTGCAGGAAGTTCGGCGCGAATAATCCGAGTTCGATGCCGACGATACCGTAAACGAGACCGACGGCTGCCAGCGTGAACGCGGCCGGGTAGCCGATCAGCAAGCAAATTACCAAGCTTGCGAACATGATCGGCGCCATGTTGTGAATGATGAAGGCAGTCATCTCTTTTGCTCCAGGCGCAAGCTAACTCAGGACTTTTTCTCGATTGCCTGAAGCAATCTTTCGGCTTCGGCTTCCGCGGCATGCACCTGCGGGCCGTCATATGGATCCGGGATCGCTCCCTGCATGATCGCGGCACGTTTGATGATTTCCGAGAACGCTTGAACGAGTAAAATCGTAAAAGCGACCGGGATCAGAAGTTTTGCCGGCCATTGCGGCAGACCGCCCGCGCTGAACGAACGCTCGCCAAGGCGATACGAGGTGAGGAAAAACGGAATAGAAGTCCAGATCATCACCAAGCAGAACGGAATGAGCGCGAATACATGCCCGACCATGTCGATCCAAAGCCGCACACGCCGCGAAAAAGAATTGTTGATGATGTCGATACGAATATGCTCGTTCGCGATCAGGGTCCATGCCGCGCAGAACAGAAATACCGCGCCGAACAGATACCACTGAAGCTCGAGCCAGGCGTTGGACGATTGATTGAAGAGTTTTCGAATGATCGCGTTGATCGTCGATACCGCGATCGCGAGCACAAGGAGCCACGCGACGGCTTTTCCGAGTTTGGTATTGACGGCGTCAATCGCTCGGCTAATTGCGAGAAGTGTACGCAAGTTAGTTCCCCCCGACACTAGGGCAGTTCCGGACCTTCCCGCCCGGCCAACCCCTTCGTTTCAGGGCACCATAGCCAATAAAGCCGACCGATCAAGCCGCAGGGCGAAACGGTTGGGCCGCTGATGGATGCGCGTGAAACCTAGTTGGATGCGGGCGAAACCGGCTTTTTTTACGCAAGTGTTATTTGCTGCCCGTTCTTGCGCCGTGTGAGCGCATGGCCTCGCGATGCAGCATGTAAATGCCGGCAACGATCATGATCGTCATGCCTGCGAATGACCACAGGTCCGGAATTTCGCGGAAGAAGATGAACCCATAGATGACGGCAAACAGCACGATGGAATACCGGAACGGCGCGACCGCCGAGAGCTCGGTTCCGCGATAAGCGAGCACGATGAAGTATTGCGCCAATACCAGAAAAATTCCGGACGTGAGACAGCCGGCAAGCGCGGCCGTATTGGGCCATTGCCACGACTGAAAATAAGAACCGGCTGCGCCCACGACGATGCCAGCAAGGATCGAGGCGAGTGCTACGACAAAGGCCGGAACGCGCGTTCCGATTGAGCGTGCCAGCATGTCGCGCAGCAGGATCGTGAACGTTGCGATGAGCGCAAACAGCGACGCCGCGTCGAAGGCACCGGTCGCAGGCTTCACGACGAACAGCACGCCGGCAAACCCGGCCGTGACCGCGATCCAGCGGCGCCAGCCCACCCGTTCGCCGAGCGAGGCAGCCGCGATAATCGTCATGATGAAGGGCACGAGCTGGATGATCGTGATCACATTGCCGAGCGGGATCAGTGCAAGCGCGGAAATCAGCAGCACGCCGTTCATTGCTTCCGCGAAGCCGCGCAGGCTTACCTGCCAGTCGAAAACTTTCGCTGTGTCGCGCAATTCGCCGCGCCACCACAGGATGAGTGCAAGAAAGACCAGCGCAAAGCCGCCGCGAAGCACCATCACTTCAGATACCGGAATGACTTGCACCGCGAACTTCGTGCCTGCGTCGTTCGCCGCGAACAGCGCCATGGCAAGCACCATGAAGATCATGCCGCGGCGGTTGGCGGCCCGCGTGTCGGTCATTGGCCTGCCGAAACTGCGGCGATAGCCGCTGCATTCTTCGCGCGCAGCCGCTCACGATGCAGAAGATAAATGCCGCCCGCCACGATCAAGGTCATGCCGAACAAGGAAAGCAAATCTGGGTACTCCGAGAATACGATGACGCCGCCGATGACCGCGAAGAAGAGATAAAAATACCGAAACGGCGATACGACCGACATGTCTCCGGTACGGAAAGCGAGGAACGAAAACGTGTTGGCGAGCACCATGAGAACTCCCGCCAGGCAGCAAAGCAAAAAGGAGTGCAGATCGGGCCAGAGCCACGGCCCCCATGCGCGTATCCCGAACGGCTGCATGATGGGCGTGAGCAGTAACGCAAGCATGGTCCCCGTCATCGTGGTCGCGAGCGAAACGACGAAAGGGGGAGCGGCGTTGCCGATCTTGCGGGATTGAATATCGCGCCCGACGCCGACCGTCGCGATCATCAGCACGACAAGTGCCACCGGCTGGAACGCATCGCCTCCCGGCTTGATGATGAGCAACACGCCGAAAAAAGCGACAAAAGCGGCGCACCAGCGCCGCCAGCCCACCGATTCTCGGAAGAGATAAATTCCGGCGATCATGCCGAGGAACGGCCCCACCTGCATCACCGCGGTCACGGTCGCGAGCGGCAGGAACGCGTAGCAGGTGATGATCATGGGTCCGACCGAACCCTCGAACAGGCTTCTCCAGAATACGTTCCGGTTCGCGATCGTCTTTAATTGCGAGAGGCCGTGAACGAAACACACGAGCACGAAGGCAAAGACGAAGGCGGTGCTGCCGCGAATGACAATGATCTCGGGGGCGGGAAGATATTGAACCGCGATCTTGGTGCAGATGTCGTTTGAGCTAAAACACGCCGACGCGAGCATCATATAAAAAATGCTTCGCAGATTTGCGGAAAGCGCGCCTGCGGCAGGTTTGGAATTCACCAGATAGGACTTTGCAAAAAGCGGCGTTAGCCGCCGGTGTGGCTCATGTGGCGGCCGACGGCGGGCTGCTTGGTGCGGCGGTCGATGACGAAGTCGTGGCCTTTGGGTTTACGCGCGATAGCGTTGTCCATCTCGGCATAAAGCAGATCGTTCGATTCCGAAGCGCGCATCGGGCCGCGCAGGTCGGCGGCGTCTTCCTGTCCGAGGCACATGTAAAGTGTGCCGGTGCAGGTGAGGCGCACGCGGTTGCAGCTTTCGCAGAAGTTATGCGTGAGCGGCGTGATGAAACCGAGCTTGCCGCCGGTTTCCT
>JAKFYO010000309.1 GCA_021730825.1 Hyphomicrobiales bacterium | reverse complement strand
GGCGGGCGCGGCATGAAGGTCGCGCGAGACGCCGCATCTTTGAGCGAGGCTCTCTCGTCCGCACGCTCCGAAGCAAAAGCCGCGTTCGGCGACGACGCGGTCTATCTCGAACGCTATCTGGAAAAACCGCGCCACATCGAAATCCAGATTCTCGGCGACGGCAAAGGCAACGCGATCCATCTCGGCGAGCGCGACTGCTCGTTGCAGCGCCGCCACCAGAAGGTTCTGGAAGAAACCCCTTCCGCGGCGTTGAACGCCGAAATGCGCACACGCATCGGCGATATCTGCGCAAAAGCGATGCAAGAGTTGAAATACTCCGGCGCCGGCACCATCGAGTTTCTATACGAGAACGGCGAGTTCTTCTTCATCGAAATGAACACGCGCATTCAGGTCGAGCATCCCGTCACCGAGATGATCACCGGCCTCGATCTTGTGAGCGAGCAGATCCGGATCGCGTCCGGTGCGTCGCTTTCTCTGAAACAAGAAGACGTACAGTTCAACGGCCACGCCATCGAGTGCCGCGTGAATGCCGAAGACCCGCTGACGTTCGCGCCCTCGCCCGGCACCATCAAGTATTACTTCGCGCCCGGCGGTCTCGGCGTGCGCGTGGATTCCGCGGTCTATGGCGGCTATCGCATTCCGCCGCATTACGACTCGCTGATCGGCAAGCTGATCGTGCACGGCAAGACCCGCACCGAGGCCATGATGCGGCTTCGCCGCGCGCTCGACGAATTCGTGGTCGATGGCGTGAAGACCACGCTGCCGCTGTTCCGGACGCTGGTTCGCAACGCCGATATCCAGAACGGCGATTACGACATCCACTGGCTCGAGCGTTTCCTCGCCGAGAAGACCTGACGCTGCTCAGCGCTTGATGATGCGGAGTGTGCCGAAGAAACGGTCGATCTCGGCTTCGTTCGCACTCGACTTCGGACCGGCAATCACGCCGTAAACGGTTTTGCCGTCGATCACATACAACTGCCGGAACGAACCGCGCTCCGCTTCGATCGTCGATTCATGCGCCTCATAAGTAGCGCCGCCAACATTCGTCCATGTGAAAAAGCGCTGCGAGATCAGCTTGCCGTTGACCGCCTTGGCAAAGTTATCCGCATTTGCCTGCAGTTCGCCGCGCAGCGGGACGTTCGCATCGTTGTGGTATTTCGTGCGGCCGGCAAAAACGAACGGAATGCTAGACGTCTTTGCGACGTAGAGCAGGCTTTGCGAAGGCAGATTGTAATGCGTGCCGGTCTGCCGCTGTTCCTGCGGCTTTCCTGGCATCGAAAACGCGAAGTCGCCGTCGGCGGAGGTGTATTCCTGCCACTGCGCTTGCGCGCCGCCCGTAAGTGCGAATGCCGCGAACAAGACGAGCGCATGAATCCGGAACATGTTTCTCACGGGCGACCTCCGTTACATTGCGGGAATGCTAACATAAATTGCTCCCCGGAAACGCGGACTCGCGCTATCGTGAAAGCGTGTCCGCAGGATCGCGCTCTTGACCCGCCACGACGACAGCCGCGTCGAAATCACGCCGGAAGTGCTGATCAAAGCCTATTCGGTCGGCATTTTTCCGATGGCCGAGAGCGCGGACGACCCCTCTCTGTTTTGGGTCGAGCCTGAGCAGCGCGGCGTCATTCCGCTTGACGGGATGCACGTCTCGCGCCGCCTCGCGCGCACCATTCGTTCCAATAAATTTGAAGTGCACGTCGATCGCGATTTCGATGCCGTGATCGACGCCTGCGCGGCGCCCGCCGCGGGCCGCTCATCCACCTGGATCAACAAACGCATCCGGCGGCTCTACCGCGCTCTCTTCGACCGGCGGCAATGTCACACGGTCGAAGCATGGCGCGACGGCCGTCTCGTCGGCGGACTCTATGGCGTGAAGATCGGCGCTGCTTTTTTCGGCGAGAGCATGTTCCATTTCGAGCGCGACGCCTCGAAGGTAGCGCTCGTGCATCTGGTCGCGCGGCTGAAGGTCGGCGGATTCAAGCTGCTCGATGCGCAGTTCATCACCGATCATCTGGAGAGCATGGGTGCGGTCGAAGTCGCGCGCGCCGATTATCAGGACTTGCTCGCGAGCGCGGTCGCGGCGCACGCGCAGTTTTACTGCTGGCCCGCCGACGGCGTCGTTGACGGCGGCGTGGTTTTGCAGTCGATCAGCCAGACGTCATAGATCGGGTGTTCGACCGCGTTCAGGCCCGGCGAGTTCGCGAACATCCAGCCTGAGAAGATGCGGCGGATTTCCGCCTTCAGCGTGATCTCATCGACCTCGACAAAGGATGTCGTGTTCTGCGTTTCGGTCGGCGGGCGCGTGTAGCAGGCGCGCGGCGTCACCTGGAGCGCGCCGAACTGTACGGTCTCGTTCATCGCCACATCGAACATGATGATGCGGCCCGAAATCTTGTCGAGACCGGAGAAGCTAGCGGTCGGATTGGCGATGCGCTCGCCTTCCGGCGTTTGCGTCATGGTTTCCGGTGTCGTGGTCGGCGGCGGCAACTCCTTGCCGTCCTTCTGCTTCTGCTAGCCTTTGGTCGTCTTCTTCTTCTCCGCGGGCTGCGTCAACTCAGGCGGCAACTGCGGCGTCGGCTGCTGCTTCTGCTGCACGGGCGGCAGCGGCTGTTGTTGCTGTTGTTGCTGGGGCGGCGGGGGCAGCGGCGCCTGCTGTACGTCGGCGGGCGGACGCGGCGGCTGGAACTGGCCGAGCGCGGACCCCACGGCAAAAGTCGCGGTAAGTACGCCCGCTGCAATCAAACGGTGAGTATTTCGGATCATTCGGAAAAACGGCTGCCGCTTGCGGAAGGACCAGTTGCCGACATTCAAATCAGTCGAGGAAGGTCGTTAACATGGGGATTGAGGCGACGAAAGGGCCGTGTCAGGATTTGAAAGCTGGCTTCAGGCCGCGTGCCGCCACTTAATGTTCTAGGGAGCGAAAGATGAAATACCTGATTATGGCTGTCGGCTTTGCCCTCGTCCTCAGCGCGCCGCAGATCGTCGTGCCCGCTCATGCGCAGGGCGACGTCCGAACTCTTTGCAACAACAAGCACGGCCTGGGCAAGCGTTGGCCGACCGCAAGCGAAACCGAGCGCAAGGATGCAGCGGCTAAGATCGCGGCCTGCGTCCGCTCCGGTGGCAAGACTTAAGCGAGATTCATTCACGGACCGCGGCGACGCGCAGGCGCACGTAGTCCGCGGTCCAGTTTCCGGCTTTGTCACGCAAGGCAGGCGCGAGCAGAGTCTCGATCTCCGAGATAATTTGCTCGCGCTTTTCTTCAGGCCATTGCTCGAAGTAGCTTTCGCGAAACGTCGAGAGCCAGCCGCGCATACCCGTCGGCAGCGGCGTCGGGCGCGGAAACAATCCGATCCTTTCCACCGAAAACCCGTTCGCTTCCAGCAGTGCGCGATACTCGGCCGGCGTCGGATAAAACCATCCGGCGGCAAGCGCCGGGTCTTTGCCATAACGGGTCGCGGTCGCGCGTAACGCAGTGACGATCGCCGCAACATTGCCGTGGCCGCCGAATTCGGCGACGAAACGGCCGCCCTTTTTCAGCGCACGGGCGACGCCTTTCACGACATCTTCCGCGC
>JAKFYO010000345.1 GCA_021730825.1 Hyphomicrobiales bacterium | reverse complement strand
CATGGCGCTCGCGTCGCCATTGCCGAAGAATACCGCATGGGCGGCACCTGCGTGATCCGCGGCTGCGTGCCGAAAAAGCTTCTCGTTTACGCCAGCCGCTTTGCGCATGAATTCGAGGATGCGGCAGGCTTCGGCTGGACCGTCGAAGGCGCGAAGTTCGACTGGCCCACGCTGATTGCAAACAAGGATAAAGAGATCGCGCGGCTGGAGGCGGCCTACCGCAAGAATGTCAGCGGTGCGGGCGCGGACATCGTCGACAGCCGCGCTGTCATCGAAGACGCGCATACGGTTCGCGTGCTCAAGACCGGCGCACGCCTGCGCGCGAAATATATTCTGGTCGCGACCGGCGGCCATCCTTCGGCGCTTAACATTCCGGGCGAGGAGTTCGCGATCTCGTCGAACGAAGCTTTTCATCTGGAGGAATTGCCGCGCCGGATTGTAATTCAGGGCGGCGGCTATATCGCCGTCGAGTTTGCCTGCCTGTTTTCGGCGCTCGGCAGCAAGGTCACGCTCGTGCATCGCGGCGATGAAATCTTGCGCGGTTTCGACGACGATATTCGCGCGCATGTCCGGGGCGAAATGGTCGCACGCGGCATCGATGTTCGTCTCAACGATACCATCCAGAAAATCGAAGCACACAAATCGCATCGCTGCGCGTTTCTTTCCGATGGTGCTGCGATCGAAGCCGATCAGGTCATGCTCGCGGTTGGACGCACGCCGAACACGAAGAACATCGGCCTCGAAGCGGTAGGCGTGAAGTTGAATCCGAATGGCGCGGTTGCGGTCGATGAAACGTCGCGATCGAACGTCCCCTCGATCTATGCGATCGGCGACGTCACCGCGCGATTGCCATTGACACCGGTCGCGATCCGCGAAGGGCACGCGGTGGCGGATACGCTGTTCGGGAATAATCCCTGGCACCTCGATCACACGAACGTGCCGAGTGCCGTGTTCTCCGAGCCTGAGATCGGTACGGTGGGTTTGAGCGAGACCGCAGCGAAGGCCGCCGGCAAACCGCTCGACATTTATCGCACGCGCTTCAAACCTATGAAGGCGACGCTTTCGGGCCGCGACACGGCAATCCTGATGAAACTCGTGGTCGAGCAAAAAACGGAAAAAGTGCTGGGCGTCCATATTGTCGGCGAAGGCGCCGCCGAGATGGTGCAGATAGCTGCGATTGCCGTGAAGATGGGCGCGACAAAACGCGATTTCGACAATACCGTTGCGCTTCATCCGACCGCGGCGGAAGAACTCGTCACGCTGAGAAATAAAGTTAAAAGCTAAAAAGAAATTGCAGGGGGAGATGATGGATTTTCGCAATCCTACACGGCGCGACATTATTGCCGGCCTCGGCGCGACCGCGTTTACGCCGTTCGCGAGCAAGTTTGCGATTGCGCAGGGCATTCCGGCCAATCCGGATGTTGCGATCATCGGTTCCGGTCCCGCGGGATTATCGGCGGCGCGCACGCTCGCAGCAGCCGGAAAAACTTTCGTAGTGCTGGAGGCCGACGAGCGCAGGGGCGGCCGCGCGAACACCGACACCACGACCTTCCCCGGCATTGCCTTTGACCGTGGCTGCGCCTGGATTCATTCGGCCGATCGCAACCCGATGTTGCCGGCCGCCAAAGCGAACGGCTTCACTTTGCAGCAGCACGACGACGGCCTGGATCATGTCTGGTACGGCCGCGAAAAATTCTCCAACGCGCAGACGCAGAGCATCAAGAAGATCACCAAGGAAATCGTCGAGGCTAATTCCAAGGCCGCGAAAGTGCGCGACGGCGCGGTCTCCGAAATCCGCCCGATCCGCTCCAAGGAAGAACAGGCGACCGCGACCGCAATGGGCCCGATGGATATGGCGGTCGATTTCAATAATCTCTCGATCCGCGATTACGACGATCAGGCGGAGCTCGAACCGAATTACCTCGTGAAGGAAGGCTTCGGCGCGGTGGTCGCAAAATTCGGCGAGAGCGTTCCGGTTTCGCTCGAAACGCCGGTGCAGAAAATCAAGTATAGCGGGCAGGGCGTGCAGCTCGATACGCCGAAAGGCACGGTCAGCGCGAAATACGCGATCGTGACCTGCTCCACCGGCGCGCTGCAATCGGGTTACATCAAGTGGGATCCTATCCTTCCCGAGTGGAAGGAAACTGCGATCCACAATATCCCGATGGCGCTGCTTGCGAAGATTCCGCTGCTGCTCGATGGCGAGCGTTTCGGCCTGAAACCCTTCGAAGATATTCTCTTGGAGATGCCCGGAAAGCAGGACATATATTTCATCTGCCACCCGTTCGAATTCCCGATGATGATCGGTTTCGTCGGCGGCGACTTCGCGTGGAATCTGACGGCGCAAGGCCGCGACGCGGCGGTGGATTTCGCGACATCTTCGCTGCAACGCGTATTCGGAGAAAAGGCGAACAAGCACATTCTGAAAGCGGACTTCACGCAGTGGCCACGAAACCCCTGGGTGCGAGGCGCTTACTCGGCGGCGGCACCCGGACACTTCGCGGCGCGCGCCGCGTTGAAGCGTCCGCTCGCGGATAAAGTCTATTTCGCTGGCGAAGCGGTTGCGGGTGAATTCGCGCAGACCTGCGGCGGCGCGGTGCTGGTTGGTGCCGAAGTCGCGAACGCGATCATCAAGCGGCTGAAGTAACCTCAGCTATGCCCCAGCCACTCCGCCGCTTCGCGCCACAACGGCTCGCGCGATGGCTCGCGGAAATAGCCGAAATGTCCGATCTTTTTCACGCCCGCCGATCCCGGCGTGACGGTGATGTGCTCGGGCGAAGTCCCGGTGTAGCCCGCAAGCAATCCCGCGACCGTTACTGGCGGCGCCCAATCGTCATCCGACATGCCGATCGCGCGCAACGCGCCTTTGTAGTTCGGAAAATACTTGCGCGCGTCGAGGGTTCCGTCGTCATAGAGATAGCGCGGCTTCATGCACCAGCCGGCCCATTCTTTGAACACGCCCTTGGGCAAGTCTTCGCCCATGCCGAGCTTGCCCGGTACGTAACCGAAGATCGTGTAGGCAAGCGGCCCGAGAATACGCAGCGAAAACCAAACTTTATATTTCTCGGGTGCCGGAAAAAGTTTCCAGTAGCCGATCTGCGAAGCCGCGAATAGCGCGCGGCTTACTTTGTGATTGTTCGGCAGTTGCCCGAGCGCCTGTCCGCCGAAGGAATGGCCGACGTAAAGCAGCGGCTTGCCGTTCGCGAGGCCGCTTGCGTAATCGACCGCGGCCACGAGATCGAGTGCCGCCCAGTCGCGCATCTTTGCGGGAAAGCCGCGCAGGCCGCCTTTCGGTTTCGAGCCGCCGATGCCGCGATAGTCGAAGGTGATGACCTTGAAGCCTTGGCTCGCGAGGTAGCGCGCGAACTTCGCGTAATAGCCGCGCGGCACGGCGGTGGCCGCCGCCACCAGCACCGCCGCCCGAAACGGCTGCGACGGCTCGAATAGGGTCGCGGCCAGTGGATAGCCATCCGTAGCCTTGAACTCGACTTTGGTTTCGGTCGCCGGGTCTGTCATGGCGGCGCATTCTCCACGTGAAAACCGGCCCTTCAAGCGCGTTAACTGCGACGCTACGGGCCGC
>JAKFYO010000136.1 GCA_021730825.1 Hyphomicrobiales bacterium | reverse complement strand
AGTCCGAGGCCGGTAAGCGCACGGACTTCCTTGATCACTTCGATCTTCTTGTCGCCGGCCGAGGTGAGCACGACAGTGAATTCGGTCTTCTCTTCGGTCGGAGCAGCGGCAGCGCCCGCCGGACCTGCAACCGCAACCGCGGCAGCAGCCGAAACGCCCCACTTTTCTTCAAGCATCTTTGCGAGATCGGCCGCCTCAAGGACGGTGAGCTTCGAAAGATCGTCAACGATTTTTGCCAGATCGGCCATTTGTCAGTTTCCTTATTTAGGTTCGAACCAGAATGTTGCTACCCGGACCGCCTCACGCGGCGTCCTTCGCTCCGTAGGCTCCAAACACCCGCGCCAGCTTCGCAGCCGGAGCGTTGGCGAGTTGTGCGAGCTTGGTCGCCGGCGCCTGTACGAGGCCGATGATCTTCGCGCGCAGTTCGTCGAGCGACGGCAGCGAGGCGAGTGCCTTCACCGCGTCGGGGTTCAGAGAGGTTGCGCCCATCGCACCGCCAAGGATCACGAACTTTTCGTTCGCCTTGGCGAATTCGACTGCAACCTTCGGCGCTGCAATTGGGTCATCGGAATAGGCGATGACCGTCTGCCCCTTCAAAAGAGGCGCGACATGAGCAACGTCGGTACCTTCAAGAGCGATCTTGGCGAGGCGGTTCTTCGCGACCTTCACGCCGGCTCCCTGCTTCTTCATCTGCCGGCGCAAGGCCGACATCTGAGCAACAGTGAGACCGGAATAATGAGCCACCACGACTGCACCAGCCGACTTCATGGTCTGGTTGAAGCTCGTGACGAACTCGCGCTTTTCCGCTCGGTCCACTTTCACTTCTCCGGTTGACGGTGCGGGATCATTCCCGCTCCGCCGGCTTCGACAATGCCGGCCCGTCCTTCACGCTGTTGGGCGTAAAGAGCCAAGCCGGCGCTCTACTGCCCTGTCCCCGTTCATCCCCTCTCGGAGACGCGCGGTCTTTGGTTCGAACCGTTCAAAGCGCTCACATATATATGTGAGCGAAAATCCCGGTCTTCCCCGTCTATTGCTGGCCCTTGCGGATTAAGCTCGTGCATCAGAAGCGCGAGCACCGGCAGTCTCGGACAGGACCACCGGAAGAACATCAAGTTCTGCCGGTGTCTCGCCGCACGACACGAGAAGTGCCGTGCGGAAACTCTTAGGCGAGCGCGGTATTCGGCTCGACGCGAACGCCAGGTCCCATCGTCGATGAGACGGCGATCTTCTTGATGAACGTGCCCTTCGTGCCGTTCGGTTTCGCCTTGGAAACCGCGTCCACGAAAGCGCGAATGTTTTGCGAAAGCTGTTCGGCCGAGAACGACGCCTTGCCGACGCCGGCCTGCACGATGCCGGCCTTCTCGATACGGAATTCGACCGAGCCGCCCTTCGCGCCCTTCACGGCGTTGGCGATATCCATCGTGACCGTGCCGACCTTCGGGTTCGGCATCATGCCGCGCGGGCCGAGCACCTTACCGAGACGGCCGACCAGACCCATCATGTCCGGGGTCGCGATGCAGCGATCGAAATCGATGTTGCCCGCGTTCACCTTCTCGAACAGGTCTTCGGCGCCGACGACATCGGCGCCCGCCTTCTTCGCTTCTTCCGCCTTCGCACCCTTGGCGAACACCGCTACGCGCGAGGTGCGGCCCGAGCCGTTCGGCAACGTGACCACGCCGCGGACCATCTGGTCGGTCTGCTTCGCGTCGACGCCGAGGTTCATCGCAATCTCGATGGTCTCGTCGAACTTCGCTTTCGCGCGGTCTTTGATCATCTTCACCGCTTCATCGAGCGCATAGAGCTTCAGCGGCTCGATACCTTCAGCGGCTTTCTTGAAACGCTTGTTCTTTGCCATGGCGCTTACCCCGTAACCGTAAGGCCCATCGAGCGCGCCGAGCCTTCAATCATGCTCGAAGCGGCATCGATGGAGTCGCAGTTCAGATCGACCATCTTCTTTGCGGCGATCTCCTTGATCTGCGCGCGGGTTACCGAACCGGCAACAGACACGCCCGGCGTCTTCGAGCCCGACTGAATCTTCGCGGCCTTCTTCAGGAAGTAGGAGACCGGCGCCGACTTCATTTCGAACGTAAACGAACGATCCGCATAGATCGTGATGGTGACGGGAATCGGCATCCCCTTCTCCATCTGCTGCGTCTTCGCGTTAAACGCCTTGCAGAATTCCATGATGTTCAGACCGCGCTGACCCAGTGCAGGGCCGATCGGCGGGGCCGGATTTGCAGCGCCTGCGGGCACCTGCAATTTCAAATAGCCAGTTACTTTCTTCGCCATCGTCTTCTCCAGTTACGCGAGCAAACTCGCGTCTAGTGTCGTGGTGCGGCTCCCAGGCAAACGCGGCGATGCGTAAGCCCTGCCTCCCACAATGCCGCTCAGGTCTTTTCGACCTGCGCGAATTCCAGTTCGACCGGGGTAGCCCGGCCGAAAATCGAAACGGCGACTTTCAGGCGCGAGCGCCCGTCGTCGACTTCTTCCACGGTGCCGTTGAACGAAGCGAACGGACCGTCGGCGACGCGAACCTGCTCGCCGACCTCGAACGTGATCGCGGGACGCGGACGCTCCACGCCTTCCTGCACCTGCTGCAGGATGCGCTGCGCCTCGGCATCCGGAATCGGGATCGGCTTCTTGTCCGCGCCGAGAAAACCCGTGACCTTCGGCGTGTTCTTGATCAGGTGATAGACGTCATCCGTCAGTTCGCAATTCACCAGCACATAGCCGGGAAAGAACTTACGGTCGGTGTCGATCTTGCGGCCGCGGCGTACCTCGGTGACCTTCTCGGTCGGAACCAGAATGTCTTCGAACTTATCGGCGAGACCGCGGCTCTGCGCCTGTTCGCGCAAAGACTCAGCGACCTTCTTCTCGAAGTTCGAGTAGGCGTGAACGATGTACCAGCGCTTGGCCACTTGCTTCTCCGTCAGCGCAGGATGTTCAAAAGGAAATTCATTCCGAAGCGGATGATCTGATCCGCCAGGAAAAAGAAAATCGCGGCAACAAACGCCATCACGAACACCATGATGGTCGTGAGAATGACTTCGCGCCGGCTCGGCCACGTGACCTTGGAGGTCTCGGCCCGCACCTGCTGCAAAAATTCGAACGGTTTGATTGCCATATTCTTCGCCGTCGCCCTGTAGTCCCGCGCGGTATTGCGCGTGTGTTTCTTTTTACGCCCTGCGTCGCTTGCCCTTGCCGCCGGTGGCCGGCTGGCAGGAGTGGAGGGAGTCGAACCCCCAACCCCCGGTTTTGGAGACCGGTGCTCTAGCCAGTTGAGCTACACTCCTCCGCAAGCGGGAAAGGCGGCAAAAAGGCCAAACGGCCCGCCGCGGGGGACTAATGCAGTATCAGATCAGTGTTTGCAAGGGCGATTGGCGCTCAATATAGGGCGGAATCGGTCATTTGTAAGGGCTTTTCGGCCCTTCCCGCCGGACTGGCGAAAACCCGAAACACCCACCCACGAAAACCCCCAAAAAAGCGGCTTTTCGTGACGGCCATCACACTCCGGATCGGCAGCCGTGGGTATCTTTCTCGCATCGATGAAGCCCCCACCATCTCATCGATGACCCCAAACTCAAGAGGGGCGCCCCA
>JAKFYO010000229.1 GCA_021730825.1 Hyphomicrobiales bacterium | reverse complement strand
GCTCGAAGTCAGGGGGCGTGACCTCGAGTTGCGCGAGAATCTCATCAAGGAAGCCGAGCAGCGGCTGGAGCAGCGCATGAACGAGTTACGCGCGCTCGAAAATCCGGCGACCGCGGAGAACCCGAACGACAGCCCGAAGATGAAGAATCTCGTGATCATGTATGAGGGCATGAAGCCGAAGGAAGCGGCCCGCATCTTCGAAAAGCTCGACGCTGTCGTGCTTGTGGGCATTGCGCGGGCGATGAAGCCGGTAAAACTCGCAGAAGTGCTTGCCGTCATGAATCCAGATGCGGCGCAACGCCTTACCGTCGAGCTTGCCCGCGGCGTTTCGCCCGATCGCGCGACCCCGCCATCCGATCTGCCGCGGGTGAACATACCGGCGCCGCCCGCGAAACAGCCGCAACAGCAGACGCAGGCGCAACCGAAGCAACAGCAGCCGCCCGCGCGCTGAGAAGTAAGAAAACGTTAACCTCCGCGGCGCGCTAAGATCGCATTAACGCTGTTTGCCTAGGGTCCGCACAGGAAGCTCTGGTCGCGGACCCACATATTATGTTTGCGTTCTTGCGGAAAAACGCGCGCGCGCTCTTGGTAACATTCGGCGCGCTGGCATGGGCCGCGCTGCCGTTTGCCGCGTTCTCGCAGCCGCGTCCGCAAATTCCGGAAACCCAACTCGCGACGTCGATGGATAACGGCTTCGCGCGTCTCGTCTTCACGTTCCCGGAAGAGTTAAAGACGGACGTTCAGCTTGCGAACAACGTGCTCGTCATCCGCTTTGCGAAGCCGGTGCGGGTTTCGATCGAACGGGTGCAGAGCCAGTTCAAGGAACTCGTGCAGGCCGCGCGCGCCGATCCGGACGGCAGCGCGGTGCGCATCGCGTTCTCGCAGAAGATTACCGTCAATACGATGGAAGCCGGCGAAAAACTATTCGTCGATCTCCTGCCGGAGAGCTGGGCCGGATTGCCGCCCGGATTGCCGCAGGACGTCGTCGATGAGCTTGCCAAGCGCGCGCGCGAAGCCGAGCGCAAGGCGCGCGTGGAGCCGGTGCCCACGAAGATCTGGCAGCCGGTGCGCGTGCGTTTTGCCGAAGCGCCCGGTTTCTCGCGCTTCGCCTTCACGATCAGCGAGCCCGTGCCGATCAAGGCTTCTCAGGATGGGCAGGAGCTTACGATCAATTTCAACGCGCCGGTGAAGATCGATTTCGGCGATACGCGGGCCAATTTGCCGGCGAGCGTAGTTTCGCTCGACGCAGACTATTCCGACGGCATAACCGTTGTTCGCCTCGTGATGGCGCCACATGCGACGCTCCGGCAGTTCCGTGAAGCCAATGCTTTTATTGCCGACGTGACGCCGCCTGGCGCGAGAACGAAGCCTGAGAAGTTGCAGGGCGAGTTGGAGCAAGTGCCGCCGAAGGCGAGCGAGCAGACGCAAACTCCTTCGCAACCGAAGGCTGTCGAGCTTCCGGCACAGGTCGCGCAACAGCAAGCGCCTACGCAAACTCCGCTGCCTGTCGAAGCTACAAAGCCGCAGCAGCAGGTTTCTCCTGCACCGCCTACGGGCGAGGTACAGGCCGACGTTGCGCTCGCGCAGAGCGGTATCCGGATTGTTTTTCCGTTCCAGGAGCCGGTCCCTGCCGCCGTGTTTCGCCGCGGCGACCGTATCTGGATCGTGTTCGACACCAAACGCGAACTCAACATCAGCGAACTGATTGCAGATCGTACCCGCAGCTTTTCCGATGTTTCGGTGGTCGATACCGAAAACGGCAAGGCAGTCCGTTTGAAACTGAAAGGCGGCTGGCTCACGAGCGCGGAGTCCGATGGGCAGAACTGGACCATTCACTTCGGTGACGCTGTTGTTGGAACGAGCCGTCCGCTGACTGTCCGCCGCGCGATGGATGATAACGGCACGGTCGCGGCTGTGCCGCTCGACGGCGCCGGCAACGGCAAGGTGCATACCGTCGGCGATCCCGATATCGGCGACGAAATCCGCGTGATGACGGCGCTTGCGCCGGTGCGCGGCGTGCTGCGTGGGCAGGACTTCCTCGAATTCAGGTTGTTGCCGTCGGCGCACGGCATTGCGTTGCAGCCGCTCGCCGACGATCTCAGCGTTACCCCGAAAGGCGATCACGTCTTCATCGGACGTCCGAAGGGTCTGGAACTGTCGACCGCGCCGCGCGCGCCGAATGCGCGGCCGGATCGCGGCGGTATTTCATCGCCGCTCGATGCAACGCTCTGGGAAGCGGAGCGTAATCGCGGGTTCCGGACACGCGAATCGGAAATGATGACCGCGGCCGCGGATGCGCCTGTGAATCATCGTTCGGATTCGCGGATGATGCTCGCGACGTTCTATCTCGCACATGGTCTGGGTACCGAAGCCAAAGGCACACTCGACGTAATCGTTCGCGAAGATTCGAAGGCGCCGCTGAATGCGCGCTTTTTTCTGCTGCGGGGCTTGAGCGAGTTGATGATCGGGCGCCCCGCGAAAGCGCTGGAAAGCCTCACCCATACCGAATTAAAGGATTCGCAGGACGCCGCACTCTTGCGAGCCGTGGCCTATGCGGAAATGTCTGCATGGACCGAGGCGCGCGAGAATTTTCGCGCGGGCAGCGCGGGCCTCAAGCTGCTTCCGATCGATTTGCAGCGGAACGTTCTGATCTCTGCGCTGCGGGCCGCGGTAGAAGTTCGTGACTTCTCCGATGCCAGCCGCATGATGAACGAACTCGACAGCACCGAGGTGCCGGAGAGTATGAAGGCGGAGTTCGCCGTGCTTGCGGGCCGCGTTGCAGAAGGGCTCGGACGCATCGATCGTGCGGAAAGCATGTTCGCCGCAGCCGCGAAAGTGAAAGACGGCCCGGCGGCCGCAGAAGCACTCTATAAACAGGTCGAATTGAAGCTCGCGCGCGGCGAATACAGCCGCCCGAAGGCGATCGATCGTCTGGAATCGCTTGCCTTCGTCTGGCGCGGCGACCGGATCGAACTTGAGTCCAACCGGCTGCTCGCGCGGCTTTATGTCGAAGAATCGCGGTATCGCGAGGCTTTCAGGCTCCTCGACGCAGCACTTCTCTCGCAGCCGAATGTGCCGGTGACCCGCACGCTCCAGAACGAGATGGCGACCGTGTTCGAGGACCTGTTCCTCTCCGGCAAGGCCGACGCGCTGCCTGCAATCGACGCGCTCGCGCTCTATTACGACTTCTCCAAATTGACGCCGATCGGCCGCCGCGGCGACGAATTGATCCGCCGCTTATCCGAGCGTCTGGTCTCGGTCGATCTTCTCGATCAGGCTTCAGAACTTCTCGAACACCAGGTCCAGTTCAGGCTTACGGGTGCCGCGAAGGCGCAGGTCGCAACCCGCCTTGCGATCGTGCATCTGATGAACCGGCAGCCGCAGAAGGCGGTCGCCATCATCGCCGCAACGCGTCTTGCCGAACTGCCGCAGGACATGCGCGAGCAGCGCCTGCTTCTTGAATCGCGCGCGTTGATGTCGTCCAATCGTTTCGATCAGTCGCTGGACATCATTTCGAGCCTGAAAGGTCCGGAACCCGATAGGCAGCGCGCGGATACGTTCTGGGCGGCCAAGCGCTGGCGTCAGGCCGGCGAAGCCATCG
>JAKFYO010000370.1 GCA_021730825.1 Hyphomicrobiales bacterium | reverse complement strand
GGAATACGGCGCAGAGTTGAAAAGCCGCATTCATTCGCTGATCACGGGTGTCGGACCGGTCGAAGCCGCGAGTGTCACGAGCGAAGTGCTGGCCAAGCTGAAAGCCGAAGGCGGGTTGCCGCAACTCGTGTTCTCGCTGGGCTCGGCAGGCTCGCGCAATCTCGAACACGCCGAAGTCTATCAGCTCAAATCAGTCTGCTACCGGGGCATGGATTGCTCGCCGCTCGGCTTTGCGCGCGGGGTCGTGCCGTTTCTCGATGAGCCTGTGGTAATCGAAATTCCGCTGCAAATCCCCGGCATCGCATCGGCGTCTATCGCGACCGGTGCCCGCATCGTTTCGGGCGCGATGTATGACGCGATCGAAGCCGAGATGGTCGATATGGAAAGCTACGCGGTCTATCGCGCGGCGAAGCGCTTCGGTGTGCCGATGATCGGGCTCCGCGGCATCACCGACGGCAAGAGCGAATTGTCGCGCTACGAAGACTGGGCGGATTATCTCGAAATCGTCGATCACAAGCTGGCCGTTGGCATCGATAAGTTTTCCGCGGCTGTTGAAAGCGGCAAATTCTCTCTATAAGCGCGGCGCATGACACCCGCCGCTCGGCTTTCCGCCGCCATCGAAGTTCTCGCTGAAATCGACGCCAAGAAGCGTCCCGCGCCGGATGCGCTCCGCGAATGGGGACAGACGCATCGCTTCGCTGGCTCCGGCGATCGCGGCGCGATCGGTTCGCTGGTGTTCGACGCGCTGCGCAGACGCGCGTCTTCCGCGTGGATCATGGGCGCGGACACGCCGCGCGCCGTTCTGCTCGGCGCGTTGAAACTCGCACGCGGATTGGGCGCCGAAGACATTGCAAAGCTTGCGGACGGCTCGCGCTTCGCGCCCGAACCGCTGAGCGATGACGAACGCAAGCGGCTGGAAAGCGGCACGCTGGACGACGCGCCGCCGCATGTCGCGGGCGATTATCCGGAATGGCTGGATTCCTATCTCGCGACGGGCTTCGGCGACGAACGCGCAGAGGAGGGTGTGGCGCTTGCCGCCCGCGCGTCGCTCGACCTGCGCGTGAACTCGCTAAAATTCAATCGCGACAAGGTGACAAAAGAGCTTTCGCATCTCGAAGCCGCGCCCGCGCGCTGGTCGCCGCTTGGGTTGCGAATTCAGTTACTGAATGACGGCAGGCAGCCGCCGGTGACTTCCGAGCCGTCGTTTCTCGCGGGCGAATTCGAAGTGCAGGACGAAGGCTCGCAGCTGGCTAGCGTGTTTGCGGGCGCAAAGCCCGGCGAACAGGTGCTCGATCTCTGCGCGGGCGCGGGTGGGAAGACACTCGCGTTGGCCGCGCACATGGAAAACAAAGGGCAGTTATTTGCTTATGACTCCGATTTGCGGCGCTTGGCGCCGATCCATGAGCGGCTGACGCGCGCGGGTGCGCGCAACATTCAGGTGCGCTCGCCGCGAAAGAAACTCGACGTGCTTGCCGACCTCGAAGGCACGATGGACTTAGTGCTGCTGGACGCGCCTTGCACGGGTACGGGCGTGTGGCGCCGCCATCCCGATGCGAAGTGGCGCATTCGTCCCGGCGCGCTTGAAATCCGTTTGCGGGAACAGACTACGCTGCTGAACGAAGCGCTGCGCTTCGTGAAGCCCGGCGGCAGGATTGCCTACATCACCTGTTCGATGCTGGACGTAGAGAACGGCGCGCAAATCCGCGCATTCCGCGAGCGCAATCCTTCGTTTGAAATTGTCGATCCGAACGAAGTCGTGAAAGCGCTCGGCGAGAACGCACTGGTCTTCTCGCGCGCCGCGAAATTGTCTGGCGAAGGCATCCAGATGACGCCGCGCCGCACGGGGACGGATGGGTTTTTTGTTGCGGTGTTGAAGCGCAGCTAAGTGTCATTCCGGACGCCGCGTAGCGGCGATCCGGAATCCAGGGGCGACACATCAAATAGTTTACTTGTAGCTCTGGATTCCGGGTTCACGCCTTCGGCGTGCCCCGGAATGACAAGCTAGGCGACGGGCGCGGCTTCTTTTTCCGGCTGCCACTCCGCGATCGATTTCAAATCCGTCTCGCATTGCCAGCGGCCCGGACGGCACATAGCCATCGTGCCGCGGTCGAGGATCGCCTGCAGTTCGGCGCGCGGGATCGTGCGGAAATTCATTTCGTTGATGGTCGGCGTCGGGTCCTTGCCGTCGTTGAGCAAAAATCCCCATTTCTTGAGATGCCAATTGAACAGCGTGAACCCCATCTTCGAAGTGTTGCTCTCGCGCGAGAACTGCGACTCGGTGAAGAACACGCCGTTCGCCGCCACGCCATAACCGCCGCCGACGAGCGCGCCGTCCTTGTTCCAGACTTCGAATGAGTGCGCGTGTCCGGCATCATATAAGTCAGCAAAGGCGTGCATGAGTTTCGGACGCAGCCAGGTCAGATGAAAGCGGCCGGGGCGGCGCTCGGCGCAGGCCTTCATCACGCCTTCGAAATCGGAATCGAACGTCACGCGATATTCGTTCTGCCGCATCTGGCGGCGCAGGCGTTTTGCGATGTGCAACTCATTGAAGAACAGCACGCAACGCTCTTCGGTCGAGAGCCACTTGAACAGGCCGAAGTGTCCCCACGGATAAAGCGTGCGGCTGTACGCAGCGAGCAGGGTCTCGACCGAAAGATCATGCGCGATTCCGGCAATTCCGCCTTTGGCCGCTTCACGCGCGTCCGGCAGTTCGCTCCCGCCGCTGAAATCGCGCAGCCAGATACGGGCGAGGCCGGGCAGATTGCCGATCCGCCTTGGCCGGAGCGACCAGGCGATCCCAAGCGCAATCCGCTCCGCGACATCGCGCGTGCTCTCGCGGAATAGCGCCGCGCGGCGGGCCTGCACGTCCGGGATCGGCGGGATGATGGAAGGCGAATTCATGCCTGTTTTCTAGCCCGGAGCGGCCTAACACCGGGTTAGGACCGCCCGAGGCGCGGTAAGCTGTTGGAAAGCATATCCGCCGCGCGCAGGCTCGCTTGCGGGCGCAAGCGCCATCCCTTACTTCCTCGCTATGAGCAGCCACGCCCGCGCCGACGGCGCGCCAACCGCCTCTTCAGCCCCCGACCACGACAAGATCCTGATCGTCGATTTCGGCTCGCAGGTGACGCAGCTGATCGCGCGGCGCGTGCGCGAGATGGGGGTCTATTCCGAGATCGTGCCGTTCCAGTCGGCGGAAGCCGCGTTCAAAAAGATGAACCCCAAGGCGGTGATCCTTTCGGGCGGCCCGGCATCGGTACATGAAGCAGGCTCGCCGCGTGCGCCGCAGGCGATTTTCGATAGCGGACTTCCGGTGCTGGGCATCTGCTACGGGCAGATGACGATGGCGGCCCAACTCGGCGGCACGGTAGAGGGCGGACATCACCGCGAATTCGGACGCGCCGATGTCTAAGTCAAAGCGCCGAGCCATCTCTACGAGTCCGATTGGAAGATCGGCGAGAAGCATCAGGTCTGGATGAGCCACGGCGACCGCATCACCAAGATGCCGGCGGGCTTCGAGGTTGCCGGCGTATCGCCGAACGCGCCGTTTGCGGTCATTCAAGACGAGAAGCGGAAATATTACGGACTGATGTTTCACCCGGAAG
>JAKFYO010000071.1 GCA_021730825.1 Hyphomicrobiales bacterium | reverse complement strand
AAGAAGGGCTTCGCTGCCGCGCGCGAGAAGGGCGGCGGCATGATGAATTTCGCGAACGAAAGCTGGACCGGCGATCAGGTCGCCTTCGACATTTCGGTGCTGGGGCAGAACGCGGCCGGCACCATCGACGTGCGGGATAGCGACGTCGTAATCGACGTCACCTTGCCCTGGCTGCTTGCCAAGATGGCCGAGCAGGCGAAGGTGCTGATCGAAAAGCAGGGAAAGTATCTGCTCCTCGAAAAGAAGTAAGCCGTCCCGCCTTGCGGGCGAGGCGTTTTCGTCTGCATGGCTGCTGCGCCGGGTTTTCCGTTGCATCCGCAAGGCCGAGCCCGCATAGGGTGTGCGCCTTCCTCTGGTTTTTCCAAATATGCCCGGCGCCACGCGCATCTTTTACGGCTGGTACATCGTTGCCGCGATCTGTCTGATTACGACGATCACGTCGGGGCTCGCGTTCTATAATCTTTCCGTTCTGCTCGATGCCTTTGTCGTCGAGCGCGGATTTCCGGTCTCCTTGACGAGTGCCGCGACCGCGACGTTCTTCATCGCAGGCGGATTTACCGGTGTCGTCGTGGGGCGTCTGGTCGATAAGTTCGATCCTCGTGTCGTGATCGTCGCGAGCGCCGCGCTCGGCGCGGTCTGTTTGTTGTCGATCGGCTATCTTCATTCCACGTGGCAGCTTTTCGCTTTTCATGTTGCCTTCGGCGCAGCCTATGGCGGCACCGGGCTTGTCGCGCTGACAACCGTGGTGACACGCTGGTTCAATGTGAAACGCGCGTTTGCGATGTCGATGGCCTTCACCGGGCTATCGCTCGGCGGTATCTTCATCGCGCCTTTTGTCGCGCTATCGATCGAGCGGGGCGGTCTCGCCAGCACAGGCCCTTGGACCGCGGCACTCTTCTTTTTCGGGATTGCACCCATCGCGCTTCTGGTTTTGCGCGGCAGTCCTGCGCAATACGGTCTCGAGCCCGATGGCGGAGCCGTTAGCGCGACGACAAAAGAGAATACAGCCACGGCACCGCTGGTTACCTATGCCGAGGCGAAGCGCAGTCCTTTCTTCTACGCGGTCTCGGTCGCGTATCTCTTTCTGCTCGGCGCGCAGGTCGGCGCGATTGCGCATCTGTTCAGGCTTGCCAATCTGCGCGATGGCCCGCGCACTGCGGCGCTGTCGCTCGCCTTTCTCGCGGCGGCGAGCATCACCGGCCGGCTTTCCGGCGGCTGGCTGCTTCTGAAGATTTCGCCGCGCACATTCGCGCTCGCATTGATGGCAGTGCAGGGGGCGTCACTCGTGTTGCTCGCCTTTGCCGAAGGGCGGCCCTTCATCCTGCTCGCAGTCGTGATGTTCGGCGTCACCATCGGCAATTCGCTGATGATGCACCCGATCCTGCTCGCCGACCGCTTCGGCACGCTCGAATACGGCCGCATCTATTCGATGAGCCAGTTCGTTGCGATGGTCGGCGTCGCCGGCGGGCCGGCGATCATCGGCGTATTTTACGACTGGAGCGGCGGCTACACGTTGCCGTTCCTCGCGATGTCGGCGGCGACACTCGCCGGCTTCGCAGTGCTGCTTCTCGGCACGAAGCGCTAGCGGGAACCAAAATTCCATCGCGGGGTTTCTTCACCTGATTACGCAAGGTGAGAACATGCTTCGCTATGCCATTATTTTTCTGGTTTTGTCGCTGGCCGCCGGGGCGTTCGGCCTGACCAACATTTCGGCGCTGGCGAAGAAGATTTCGCTCATTCTGTTCGCGCTGTTCTTTATCGGGTTCCTGTTTTTGCTCGGTTTCGCATGGCTCGTGGCGGGTGCGCTGGCGCCTTCTCCTGCGCCGGCGACAAGTTCGGCGCTGCCGCTTATTCTGGCGCTACTCGAAGCTTAATTCCGGTCGATTCGTTCGAAATGCTTCCGCAACAGCCGCATGTTGCGGAGGTTCGCGCGGAAGGCGACGTCGAAAATATCTCCGGCCACGGGGATCACGCCGACCAGCCCGTCAATCGCCACATTGCCGATCATGCGCGCAACGACATGATGAGGCGCACCCATGCGGCGGGCTTCCAGAATGATAAGACAGGAGATGCCGGCGCTGACCGCGTCGCCGATGCCGGGAATGAGGCCAATCAGCGCGTCGGCGCCAAAGCGGATATTTGTGCCTGGAATGACGACCGCAGAGTCCATAAAGGACGCGAGCGCATCCAGCCGCGCCAGCCGCTCCTTCCGTGACATGCCTTCTGCTTGGTCGAAAACTCGGGCCATTTATTCTTCCTTCCCGGCGCTCAGGTGGGTAGGGATAAACCATTCCGCAAGCGCAGGGTTGCATGGATGGAAATTTACTGGCGCGTCGGCCGGAAACTGCTATAGGCGCGGCCTTCTTTTACGGAGAGCGCCATGCTGCTCACGCTGATGAAAGGCAAGATCCACCGCGCCGTGGTGACGGGTGCCGACCTCAATTACGAGGGTTCGATCGGCATCGACCGCGCGCTGATGGACGCCGCAGGATTCCTGAAGAACGAGCGCGTGGAAATCTATAACGTCTCCTCCGGTGCGCGGTTCGCGACTTACGTCATCGAAGAGCCGCCTCAGTCCGGTGCGATCACGCTGAACGGCGCCGCGGCCCGTCTCGTGCAAAAGGGCGACCACATTATTATCGCCGCCTACGCGCAGATGGACGAAGCGGAAGCAGCTACCTTCCAGCCGCGCGTAGTGCTCGTCGACGAGCAGAACCGCCCGAAGAACTGATTATTTCGGCGCGATCTCGAATACCGCATTGACCTGCGCGCGATAGGTCAGTTCGCCCGCTTCGACCGGAACTTCGGGGCGCGGCGCGCTTGCTGCACGGCTCAGAATCATCGGACGGGGAGAGGGCGCCTGCACGCCGCTCTCGTTCAATTCCAGCACGCGCACGATGCGAAGGTTAGCGGCTTCCGCGTATTTTTCCGCTTTGCGCATCACGTCCTTGATCGCTTCGGCGCGCGCCTGTTCGATCAAGGGTGCGGGGTTTGCGACCGAGAAGTTGATGCCGCGAATGTCGTTGATGCCGAGCACGACCAGACGGTCGAGCAGGCCGCCGAGCTTGCCGATGTCGCGCACCCGCATCGTGACTACGTTGTTCACCTGATAGCCGATCACCTCGCGGTGCGGCCATTTATCCGCACGCACGATGTCCGGGCGCAGCGACAGGCCGGAAGTCTGCAAATCGCGCGGTTCGATGCCGTTTTCCTTCGCGGCGTTCAGTGCTGCCGCAAGCAGCTTCGAGTTTTCGGCAAGCGCGTCTTTCGCAACTTTCGCAGTCACCGCGACGCCGATCTGCACGGTCACGAGTTCGGGCGCTGCTTCCGCCGAACCTTCGCCGGTTAGCGTCAAGGTCGGAATGCGCGGCTGCGCGGGCAAGGTCTGCGCCGACGCGTTTTGCGTGAAAAGGCCGAATGCAAGGGCCGCAGCAGCGGCGAGTTGAATGCGCGTCATGGAAGTCCTCCCGGATGTCGCGGGAAGATCGCCAAAGCTTCGCGGCCCAATTACGGCCTGTCCATGACCGTTGTGCGGTGGGGGTCGGCTTGATAGTTTGCCGCCACCTTCCGGGCCTGTAGCTCAATGGTTAGAGCCGACCGCTC
>JAKFYO010000175.1 GCA_021730825.1 Hyphomicrobiales bacterium | reverse complement strand
GGACGACAATCGCACCAACCAGAAGGTGATCGGCAAGATTCTAGAACGCGCAGGCCATGACGTCAGCATCGTCGACAACGGCGAACAGGCGCTCGACGCAATGCAGGCCAAGGTTTTTGATATTGCCCTGATGGACGTCAACATGCCGGTTCTGAACGGCATCGAGGCGACCAAACTTCATCGCTTCGCGTCGCTCGGCAAGCAACGGCTGCCGATCGTGGCGCTTACGGCTGATGCCACGCCTGAAACCAAACAGCGCTGCGAGGAAGCGGGCATGGACGCCTGCGTGATCAAGCCGATCGAGCCCGCGCGCCTTCTGAACATCGTCGAATCGATCGTCGGCGAGAAGCAGATCAGCGACGAACAGGCATTCACGGAAAGCGAGACCGTGAAGCGCATCACCTCGCACCCGAAATTCAAGTCGTCGGACGCATCCTCGATCGATCTGCGCGCGCTTGCGGATCTCGAGGCGCTCGGCGGCACCAAATTCGTCGACGAGCTTATAGCGGATTTCAACCGCGACACCGAAGCGCTGCTGGGCGATCTGAAAGAATCCGCGAAGTCAGGCGATGTGACCGCGTTCCGCGAACAGTTGCATGCCATGCGCAGCGGGGCCGCGAATATCGGCGCCCGCCGGATCTATAAGATGTGCCTGTCGTGGCGTCACATCGGCGAGCGCGAACTCGAGATGCGCGGCACCGATTATCTCGCGAAGCTCGGCGGCGAGTTCGGCTCGGTTCGCGATGCCCTGACGTCTTACTCGGTGCATCGCCGCGCTGACGTTCCGGCGCAAGCCTAATTCAGCTTTCCGTCACCGGCCGCAGGCTGCCGCCCGCGCTTCTGCGCCTGTCCTGTGCGGCGACCAGACGCTCCATCTTGCGAAGATCGATGTCCTGCAGGCGAAGCGCGGTATCCACCCAGATCTCGACGATGTCGCGCAACTCCTCGAACGGAAGCGGCTGCACCTTGCGGCGCGCTTCGTAAACCGCGCATTGCGACGTGAAGCGCCGGCCGCGGTTCGCAAGATATTCCCGCAATACCGCTTCGCCCTGACCTGGCTCCGCGAGAGTGTTGATGAGTCCCATCTCGTAGAGTTCTTCGGCGTCATAGACCTTGCCGGAGAGGATCATGCGCTCGGCGCGCGCGGCGTCCAGCCTGCGGCTCAAGAGGCTGTAAGCGCCCATGCCCGGAAAGAGGTTGAACAGAATTTCCGGGAAACCGAACTTCGACTGACGCTCCGCCACGATGAAATCGCAGGCAAGTGCTGACTCGAAACCGCCACCCAGCGCGTCGCCTTGTACGAGTGCCACGGTCATGAGCGGTACGTCGAGGCCGACCGCGTTCGAGTGCAGCACGTCGATGCATGCGCGGGCATAAGACATCAGCCCATGCCGGTCCTGCGCGCGGATGTGACGCGCGAGCAGCGTGAGATCGCCGCCGAGATTAAAAATGCCGGGGATTCTTGAACCGAGCACGAAATACTGAACCGGCTGTTCGCCATTCATGTGGGCTTCCGTGCTTGCTTTCTTGATCGCCTGTTGAAGCGTGTCGAGATCGCGTAGCAGCCCCGGCGTATAGCTCGGCCGGCCATTCGGCTTCATGAAACACCAGCAGGCACGCGTTTGTTCGTCGAACTCGACCTGCAATTCCGAGAAATGCTGGTTCGGAAATTTCGCCTGCGACGGCGGCAAGCGATACGCGTCGCCGTAATTCTCCGGCGGCACGAACCAAGGGTTCGAGATCAAAGTATATTTCGGCTGGCTCATTGTTACGCATCCCCGCACGCAACTGACACAAGCTCGGCAGGCGCGAAATCGCCGCTAGATCGAACAATTTCGCTTTGGAACGCCGAAGTTTGCCGCATCGGGTTCGCCGCCGAACGCATTCATATTAACTCGCCCTTCACCATATTGGGTGGCTTTCGCTTAAAATGGTTAATATGCATTAACCATACCAATGTGACGAAGATTCAATAGCCTCGGCGGCCTGGCACACCCGGCAAGCCGCGCGTCGGTGAGGCGAGCCGCGACTCCCAGAAAGCGCGAGCATGCGATGCCGTTATCGTGAATCCTTCGCAAACAAAAATCACGGGCGCATGGCGCGAAGCCGCGACAGTAACGAAGCGCCAACGATACCGCTTCAGTTGCCTTTCATTATAAATCAAATGCGCGGAATTCTTTCACTGAATCCATACTGGGGAAGTTGTTCCATCAGGCACGAAGAAAAAATTCTCGTTTCTGAGGGGCACCGTTTTGCGTATCAGCGCCGTTCTCATGATTGTCGTCGCGCTCGTTTTCGGCGCGCTTGCGGTATTCGTCGCGCAGTCCTGGCTTAACAGCCAGAACGACGCGAGGCTGAAGAACGTGCCCGTGCCCGTTGCTGTGAAGACCCGCACGATTGTCGTGGCCACCGCGCCGTTGCGTTTCGGCGTCGAGATGAACGCACGCAATTTGCGCGAAGTGCCGTGGCCCGATAACGCCATTCCGGATGGCGCGTTCGCTTCGATCGAGGCTTTGCTTTCGGCGGGCAAGCGCATGGTGTTGACCGCGATTGCCGAAAACGAGCCGGTGCTCGCATCCAAAATCACGGGTCCCGGCCAGCGCGCGACGCTTTCCGCGGTGCTCACGCCAGGCATGAAAGCGGTCACGGTACGCGTGAACGATATCGAGGGTGTTGCCGGCTTCGTGTTGCCCGGCGACCGCGTCGACATTTTCCTCACCCGCACGGTTACCGGAGAACGCGGCGCCAATTCGAGCAGCAGCTCCGACGTGGTGCTTCAGAATGTGCGCGTGCTTGCAATCGATCAAATCGCGGACGACCGCATCGACAAGCCCGCCGTCGTGAAGGCGGTCACGCTCGAACTCGAAATGGCGGAAGGCCAGAAGGTTTCGCTTGCCGCTTCGCTCGGCACGCTGACGCTTGCGCTTCGCAAGGCCGGTGACACCGTGGCACAGCCGTCGCGCCAGATTACGGCGGAAGATCTCGGCAAGCCGCAGAAGAAAAATGGCGGTAACGGAAATTTCTCGACCATCACCGTCACGCGCGGAATGAAAAAAGAAAATTACAGCGTTCCCGCGGAAGCCGCGGCCAATACGCTGACCAACAGCGCAATCAACAATCAGCAGGAAGCGACCCGGTAAGCCGAAAAGGCGAGCGGGCAAACAGATAAACAGGGGCTAACACCGTGGGCAGCATGAAATCGAAGACGATCGGGTGGGCGGTGTTTAAACGCGCCACGATTTCTTGGCTGGTAGCGCTGCTTGCGCTCTCGACCCCGCTTGCGGCGATTGCCGCCGGCGAAGCGCAGGCCCAGGCCAATATGCGTGTCGTGAAGCTTCAGCCCGACAAACGCACCTCGCAGGTGCTGGTCCCGATCGGAAAGTCCGAAAACATCCGCACTAGCACCGGCTTCAACGATGTCGTCGTCGGCGATCCGGAAATTGCCGACGTGATGCCTTTGACCGACCGCACGCTCTCTGTGCTCGGCCGCAAAGTCGGTCTTACCCGGATTTCCGTCTATGGCGAGGGCAAGCAGCTCGTCGGCGTGTTCGACGTCGAAGTCTCGCACGACACCAATGCCATCGCGGGCGCGATCCGCGCGCAA
>JAKFYO010000246.1 GCA_021730825.1 Hyphomicrobiales bacterium | reverse complement strand
TCAGTTGATGGCGCTCTACCCGCCGCGGGTCGCAGGCACCGATGCCTATGTGCGCATCTACAATTCCGACGGCTCGGAGGCGGGCGCCTGCGGCAATGGCATGCGCTGTGTCGCATCGCGCGACGTAAAGAAGACCGGCAAGCACGATTTCGTTTACGAGACGCGCGCAGGATTGATCCCCGCGCATTTCGAAAACGAAAACACGATCACGGTCGACATGGGCAAGCCGCGCTTCGCCTGGAACGAAATTCCTCTCGCCGAAGAATTCCGCGACACCCGCATGATCGAATTGCAGATCGGGCCGATCGACGCGCCTATCCTCCATTCGCCATCGGCGGTTTCGATGGGCAATCCGCACGCGGTATTCTGGGTCGACGACCCTTATGCGTACGATCTCGAAAAGTTTGGACCGCTTCTGGAAAACCATCCGATCTTTCCCGAGCGCGCGAACATTTCGCTCGCTGCCGTCAAGGACCGCGAGAACATTGTGATGCGCACTTGGGAACGCGGCGCCGGCCTGACCAAGGCTTGCGGCTCGGCGGCTTGTGCAGTCGCAGTGTCTGCCGCGCGCACCAAGCGAACGGGGCGCAAGGTTCATCTTTCGCTTCCGGGCGGCAATCTCGAAATCGAATGGCGCGAGAGCGACGATCACGTGTTGATGACCGGGCCGGCCGCATTCGAATTCGAAGGCGTGCTGGACGCTAAGATTCTCAACATGGCGTCCGCAGCATAATGTCGGTCGAAGTTGTCACCTTCGGCTGCCGTCTCAACATCACCGAGTCGGAAACGATCCGCAGGCACGCGGAAGCAGCGAAGCTCTCGAACACGATCATCGTGAATTCATGCGCGGTCACGGGCGAGGCAGTCCGGCAAGCGCGCCAACAGATCAGGCGCATGAAGCGCGAGCGGCCGGAGGCTTCGATCGTCGTCACCGGTTGCGCGGCGCAGACCGAAAGCGAGGCATTTTCGGCAATGCCGGAAGTGGCGCGCGTGATCGGCAATGCGCGCAAGCTGGATGCCGCGACATGGGCGGCACCATTCGGCGCACTCGAGAAAGTGCAGATCGACGACCTCGATTCGATCCGCACCACCGCACTACATCTTGTCGACGGCTTTGAAGGCCATACCCGCGCTTTCGTGCAGATCCAGAACGGCTGCGACCACCGCTGCACCTTCTGCATTATTCCTTACGGCCGGGGGCCGTCCCGCTCCGTCGGTGCGGGTGAAGTGATTTCGCAAATCCGCACGCTCGTCGAGCGCGACTATCGCGAAGTCGTGCTGACCGGCGTCGATCTCACTTCATGGGGCAACGATCTTCCCGGTACGCCGAAGCTTGGCGCACTCGTTCGTCAGATTCTCAAACACGTTCCCGAATTGCCGCGCCTGCGTATCTCTTCGATCGACTCGATCGAGGTCGATCACGACTTCATGCGCGCACTTGCCGAAGAAGAGCGCCTGATGCCGCATCTGCATCTTTCCTTGCAGGCGGGCGACGACCTCATCTTGAAGCGCATGAAGCGCCGGCATCTCACGCGTGATGCAATCCGTTTCACCGAAGAGGCGCGGCGCCTGCGGCCCGATATTGTCTTTGGCGCGGACTTCATCGCGGGCTTTCCGACCGAAGCTGACTCACACTTCGCAAACACGATGCAGCATGCCGAAGACTGCGGCATCGCGTTCCTGCACGTCTTCCCGTTTTCGCCGCGCAAGGGAACGCCGGCGGCACGGATGCCGCAGCTCGGCCGCGAGATTGCGAAAGAACGCGCGGCGCGTTTGCGTGCGAAGGGCGAAGAACTTCTGCGCCATCACTTCGCAAACGAGATCGGAGAAATCCGCCGCGTGCTTGTCGAGCAAAGCGGAACGGAAGGCCGCAGCGAGCATTTCATGCCGGTGAAACTCGCGCGCCCCGGAAAACGCGGCACCATCGCGGAAGTACGCATTGCCGGTCACGACGAACGCGGGCTACTTGCAGCATGAGTTTCTGGAAGCGCCTCACCGGCGGTCTCTCCCGCTCCGCCTCGAAAATCGGCGAAGGTCTTTCGCGCATCGGCTTTCGCGGCGCGGACCCGAAGACCTTGCAGGAAGTCGAAGACCTGCTGATTGCCTCCGACATCGGGATCGAGACGACGTCGAAGATCGTGATGGCATTGAACGACGGCCGTCTCGGCGAGCGCTACGAGGAAGCGGACTTCAAGACGCTGATTGCAAGCGAAGTCGAGAAAGTTCTCGGACAGGTCGAGCAGCCGCTCGACATCTCGTCGCACAAGCCCTTCGTCGTGCTTGCCGTCGGCGTGAACGGCTCGGGCAAGACCACGACGCTCGGCAAGCTCGCGGCAAAATTTCACGCCGAAGGGAAAAAAGTAACGCTCGGCGCGGCAGATACTTTCCGCGCCGCTGCCATTGAACAGTTGAAACTCTGGGCCGGACGCACGAATTCATCCATCGTCGCAAAGGCGCAAGGCGCCGATCCCGCCGGTGTCGCCTTCGATGCGATCACGAAGGCGCGCGAAGAGAACGCCGACGTGTTGCTCATCGACACCGCGGGCCGCTTGCAGAACAAAGAGTCGCTGATGGGCGAACTCGAAAAGATCGTGCGCGTGATCAAGAAGGTCGATGCAAGCGCGCCGCACGCGGTGCTCCTGGTGCTTGATGCCACCGTCGGACAGAACGCACTCTCTCAGGTCGAAGTCTTCAAGCAGGTCGCGGGCGTCACCGGCCTTGTCGTGACGAAGCTCGATGGCACCGCGAAAGGCGGCATTCTGGTTGCGATTTCCGCGCGCCACGGGTTGCCGGTGCATTTCATCGGCGTCGGCGAGAGCGTGGACGATCTTGAGGTCTTTTCCGCGAAGGATTTTTCCCGCGCGCTCGTGGGCCTCGCTGAGCCCGCTTGAAACCGCCGCAATCAAAAGGCACCAGAAAGAAATGACCGACGCCGCAAGCCCGAAGAAGCATTTGGCCCCGCTCCCGAAACTCGTGCTCGATCTCGGGCCGCTGCTTTTGTTCTTCTTCGCAAATTCCTATGGCGGCATTTATTTCGCGACCGGCGCGTTCATGGTCGCGACCGTGATTACGCTAGCGGTCAGCTATTATCTGATCCGCCGCTTCCCAGTGATGCCGATCGTAACCGCCGTGATCGTGATGGTGTTCGGCGCGCTGACGCTCTGGCTGCACAACGACACCTTCATCAAGCTCAAACCCACCATCATCTATGTGATGTTCGGCGTCATCCTGCTTGCCGGCCTCATGACGGGCCGCCCGCTGTTTCAGATCGTCCTCGACGGCGCGCTGCACCTGAAAGAAGAAGGCTGGAAGAAGCTCACGTTAAACTGGGCGATCTTCTTTCTCGTAATGGCGGTCGTGAACGAATTCGTCTGGCGCTCCTTCACCACCGATCAGTGGGTCGCGTTCAAGACCTTCGGCTTCCTGCCGCTGACGCTGGTCTTTGCGCTCTCGCAGGCGCCGATCATGGCGAAATATGCGATCAAGGACCAGGACGCGAAGAGCTAGTTCGCGAGCGCCTTTTCGATTTCCGAAAGCAGCCGCGGGAAATTCTCTGCCGTGATCGGCCCGACCTGCTTGTAGAGGATCCTTCCGTCGCGTCCGACCAGAAACGTTTC
>JAKFYO010000051.1 GCA_021730825.1 Hyphomicrobiales bacterium | reverse complement strand
TTGTGCAGTCGGCGCAGGCGCTTGCCCTCCGCGAGGGGCATCAGCAGTTTACGCCCGAGCATCTTCTGAAGGTGCTGCTCGACGACCCCGAGGGTCTTGCCGGCGGTCTGATCGACCGCGCCGGCGGGCGTTCGCGCGATGTGCTGTCCGCGGTCGAAATCGCGCTCGGCAAAATGCCGAAGGTGCAGGGCGCAGGCGCGGGTCAGATTTACCTGACGCCGCAGCTCGCGCGCGTATTCGACACCGCGGAAAAGGCCGCAGAAAAAGCCGGCGACAACTTCGTCACCGTCGAGCGCCTTCTGCTCGCGCTTACCATCGAGAAAGATTCCGAAGCGGGTAAATTGCTCGCGCGCGGTGGCGTCAGCGCGCAAGCCCTCAATTCCGCGATCGAACAACTGCGCAAGGGCCGCACGGCGGATTCGGCTTCCGCGGAGAACGCCTATGATGCGCTGAAGCGTTATGCCCGCGACATCACGGAAGCCGCCCGCAACGGCAAGCTCGACCCTGTAATCGGCCGCGAGGAAGAAATCCGGCGAACAATTCAAGTACTGTCGCGTCGCACGAAAAATAATCCCGTACTCATCGGTGAGCCCGGCGTCGGCAAGACCGCGATCGTCGAAGGCCTGGCGCTGCGCATCGTCAACGGCGACGTGCCGGAAAGCCTGAAAGACAAGAAACTCTTGTCGCTCGATCTCGGTGCGCTGGTCGCAGGTGCGAAATATCGCGGCGAGTTCGAGTAGCGCCTCAAAGGCGTGTTGCAGGAAGTGACCGCCGCGAACGGCGAAATCATCCTCTTTGTTGATGAGATGCACACGCTGGTGGGTGCCGGCAAAGCCGACGGCGCCATGGATGCATCGAACTTGCTGAAACCGGCACTTGCGCGCGGCGAACTGCATTGCGTCGGTGCGACCACGCTCGACGAATACCGGAAGCATGTCGAGAAGGACGCGGCACTTGCCCGTCGCTTCCAGCCCGTGTTCGTCGGCGAACCGACGGTGGAAGATACCGTTTCGATCCTGCGCGGGATCAAGGAGAAATACGAACTCCATCATGGCGTTCGCATTCTCGACTCGGCGCTGGTTGCGGCGGCCTCGCTCTCGAACCGCTACATCACCGACCGCTTCCTGCCGGACAAGGCGATCGACCTTGTGGACGAGGCGGCCGCGCGGCTGCGCATGCAGGTGGACAGTAAGCCGGAAGAGCTCGATGAAATCGACCGCCGCCTCATGCAGCGCCGGATCGAACAGGAAGCGCTGAAAAAGGAAAGCGACGCCGCGTCGAAGGATCGGCTGAAGACGCTCGACAAGGAACTCGCTTCGCTCGAGGAGCAGTCGGCGGCGCTGACATCGCGTTGGCAAGCCGAAAAGGAAAAGCTCGGCTCCGCACAGAAGATCAAGGCTGACCTGGAAGTCGCGCGCAACGAACTCGCGATCGCGCAGCGCAAAGGCGAGTATCAGCGCGCAGGCGAACTGACCTACTCGGTGATTCCGGGTCTCGAAAAGAAGCTCTCCGAAGTCGAAGAGCAGAGCCGCAGTGCCATGGTCGAAGAGGCGGTGACGCCGAACCATGTCGCGCAGATCGTTTCGCGCTGGACCGGCGTGCCGGTGGACCGGATGCTGGAGGGCGAGCGCGAGAAGCTCTTGCGCATGGAAGACGAGATCGCAAAGCGCGTGGTCGGCCAAGCCGAGGCCGTGCATGCGGTTTCGACCGCGGTGCGCCGCGCGCGTGCGGGACTGCAAGATCCGAACCGGCCGATCGGCTCGTTCATGTTCCTTGGGCCTACGGGCGTCGGCAAGACCGAGCTTACAAAAGCGCTCGCGCGCTTCATGTTCGACGACGAGAACGCGCTCCAGCGCATCGACATGTCGGAATACATGGAGAAGCATTCGGTCGCGCGGCTCATCGGCGCGCCTCCGGGCTATGTCGGTTACGAAGAGGGCGGCTCGCTCACCGAAGCGGTACGCCGCCGACCGTATCAGGTGATCCTGTTCGACGAGATCGAGAAGGCGCACCCGGATGTCTTCAACGTGCTCCTGCAGGTGCTCGATGAAGGCCGTCTCACCGACGGACAGGGCCGCACGGTCGATTTCCGCAATACGCTGATCATCATGACGTCGAACTTAGGTGCGGAATATCTGGTGTCGCTCGGCGAGAAGGACGATGTCGATAGCGTGCGGGAGCAGGTGATGGGCGTTGTGCGCGCGAGCTTCCGTCCGGAATTTTTGAACCGCGTGGACGAGATCATTCTCTTCCACCGTCTCAAGAAGGAGCAGATGGGCGCGATCGTCGATATTCAGATGACCCGGCTTCAGAAGTTGCTCGACGAGCACAAGATCGAGATCGAGCTCTCGCCCGAGGCACGCGCTTTGCTCGCGGAGAAGGGCTACGATCCAGCTTTCGGCGCACGTCCCCTGAAGCGCGCGATCCAGAAGATGCTGCAGGATCCGCTCGCGGAGAAACTTCTCGGCGGAGAAATCAAGGACGGCTCCAAGGTGAAAGTCGGTGCCAGTGCCGACCGGTTAATCTTCGAGCTTGCCGGCAAAAGCCAGATCGGACGGGCGGCCTAAGCAAAAAACGGCCGGGAAAATTTCCCGGCCGGTTGCTTTGGCTACATCAGCGGTCGAATTCCGCTTTAACTTTGTTGACGTGCTCGAGTAATGGTTTCTCGTCTGCGCCAGGCCCACCGCCGAATACGAAATACATTTGTTTGTCGGGCACGCAGCGAATTCCAAGCTGGAAGTTGCCGAAATCGGCATAAACGGTGAAGCGGATGGCTTCGATCCGTTCGAATTTTAATCGCTTGAAGATATCGCTGCCATGCTCAAGGCATGCCTGCTGGGATAGTTTCATCTCGCCCCACGCGGCGGCGATACTTGGCGATTGGGCTTGTGTGCTGCCCATGGCGGCAAAAAGAAGGGCAAAAGTAGCGGCGCCTGCTTTGAGATTCATGCTCATGTCTCCTTGGTGCATGAAGCCTAAAGCGGGATGAGTGCGCCGCGCAAGGACCGCCAGCCCGGTGAAAATTGGGCGTAAGCCGAACAAAAAACGGCCGGGAAATTTCTCCGGCCGTTTTTCGTTTCTCGTGATGCCTTTAGCGGCGGCTGAATTCGGCCTTCAGGTTGGAGATGAACTCATCAAGCTGCTTGTCCTGATCGCCCGGTCCGCCGCCGTAAACGTAATACATCCGCTTGTCCGCCACGCAGCGAAACGCGAACTGGAAGTTTCCGCGATCGGCAAAGATCGAATTTCCGACTTTTTCGATGCGGCTGAAGCGCATGCGCTCGAAAGTGGTGCGCCCGCGCACAAAGCACTCTTCCTGTGACAACTGCATGTCGTCCCATGCGCTCGAAATCGCCGGTTGCTGCGACTGCGCTTCCGCGTTACCCGCGAATGCTGCGGTCATTGCGAAAGCCGCCACGGACGCTTTGAAGTTCATGATCGTTCTCCCGTAAGCCAATAGGTAAGCCTAACGGCTTTCTGCCGCCACGCGAAGCGCCGGAAAGCCCGGTTGACGAAAATGTGTGCTGCGAGCCGGTATCATCTGACGCAGCATGAGAATCTCTTAAGTCATTTCACCGACGAATGTGGAATGACGAGACCTGCTGGTCTTTAAAGGAT
>JAKFYO010000137.1 GCA_021730825.1 Hyphomicrobiales bacterium | reverse complement strand
TTGGGTATAGAAACCACCGTGCTGTTCGGCGATTTCCTGTCGCAGCAGGCGGTAGGTGCCGACCACGCGCGGTCGTGTGAGCCCGAACACTAGCCGCGGCCAATCGTGATCGACGACGTTGAGATGATCGCAGATCGTGTCGAAGGCATCGACGTCGCGGCGCGCGATCAACGTCGCGGCGGCGGGTATTGCCGACATTTCTTTGTAAAAGACGTTGTAGCGAAGGCGTTGCGCGCTCCGCACTTCATGCGCTTTCTTCGCGAGCTTTACCTCGAGCGAGCCGGCGCGGCCGAGCGTGTCGGCGAAATCGCTTTTCGCCGCCGCAAGCCGCAACCCGCTATAGGCGCGCAGCTTTGGCAGAAGGTTCGCAACCTTTCCGCGCGAGACGAGATGATTCATGGCGTAGCGGTTCCCCCAAGGGACGCGGACTTCAAAACGCAATCAGACAGCTGATTCGGCGATGGTCCGTCTCTGTTGGAACATAGGTATTGAACGCGTTTATGACAACGATGCGGCAGTCATAAATCTTCGCAAGCCATTGAAATATCGATAAAAAGCCTCAAGCTGCGGTTTCAACGGCCGCTCTCGGGGTACCCATACGGGTCTCGGAGAGCGCCGCCTCGAGCCGGCTGCGGTCAACGGGCTTCACCAGGAAGCCATCCATTCCGGCCGCCCGGCAATTCGCGCGGTCTTCGGGGAAGGCGTTTGCGGTAAGCGCGATCACCGGAATTTTGCCGGCAATACCGCCCAGCGCCCGAATCCGCCGTGTTGCTTCCAGCCCGTCCATGCCCGGCAGATGCAGATCCATGAGCACGGCATCGTAAGGCGCGTTCATCGTATGCGCGCTTGCCACCGCGTTCACGGCAACCGCGCCGTCGGAGACAACGGTAACGCGGTGACCCATGCGCGCGAGCAATGCCTGCACGAGCAACGCGTTGATGTCGTTGTCCTCGGCAACAAGAATCGAAAGCCCATCCTTGCCGGACGCGATCTCTGGTTTCTCCGGTGCGCTGTCGCTCGTCGAAGAGTCGCCAAGCGGATCGTGCAAGCGCGCGGCAAGCGATTGCGCGCGCACCGGCTTGATCAGATAGCTAGTCAAGCCCTTCGCATTCAGCGTTGCGAGTTCGCGGCGATCCGCGGGCGTCAGCAACACATGGCAGTGCGCGGCGTTTACTTTCGCGCTCTCATAAAGTGCGAGGGTAGCGTCAAAGCCGAAGGCGCGGTCGATGATGCAATGACTCCAATGCCGCTCCGGCAGAAGCGTTTCTGCAAGCGAAATTGTATCGGCTGTCGCGACGCGCGCGTTCCAGTGTTCGAGTTGCTTCGCGAGCAGCGGCCCCACGACCGGAGACGGCGAAAGGATGAGAACGTCTGTATTCGAAAAGTCGGGTGCTGCGGTATCGCCACCCTCGACCGCAGCCAGCTTGATCGCGAAGCGGAAAACCGTGCCGCCGTCGGCGTCGCTTGAGAGTGCGATCTCGCCGCCCATGCGCTCGACGATGCGGGATGCGATCGCAAGACCAAGACCGGTGCCGCCGTGCTTACGTGCGAGCGTACCGTCGCCTTGTTCGAATTCCTCGAAGATACGCGACTGCGCATCGGCGTCGATGCCGGGTCCGGTATCGCGAACCGAGAATTTGATGTGCTCCCCGGAGGTTTCGACAATGACCGCAACCCCGCCTTGATCGGTGAATTTCACCGCATTGCCCGCAAGATTGAGCAGCACCTGGCGCAGCCGCGAGGCGTCACCCGAAACCACGCGCGGAAGGCTTGCGGAAAACTGCGTTGCGATCTCGATGCCTTTCGCTTGCGCCCTCGGGCTCAAGAGTTCGGCGGCGTCCGTCACAAGCTCGACGAGATCGAACGGCGCATCTTCGAGTTCGATACGGCCGGCTTCGATCTTCGAGAAGTCCAGAATTTCCTCGATCAGGCCGAGGAGCGCCTCGCCGGAAGATTTCACGGCGCGGGTATAGGTCTGCTGCTCCGCACTCAACGGGGTCTCCGCAAGAAGATGCGTCATGCCGAGAATACCGTTCAACGGCGTGCGTACCTCGTGGCTGACCACTGCAAGGAAGCGCGACTTCGCGCGGCTTGCGGCTTCCGCCTGTTCGCGCGCGTCTTCAAGCGCGCGTTCGCTTGCGACGCGCGCCGTGATGTCGCGGCCGGTGCGCTGGATTTCGATGATCTCGCCATCCGAGCCGCGCACCGCCGCTTCCTTCCATGAAACCCAGCGCGGTCCGGCCGGCGTCGTAATTTCCTGATCGTAGGTGCGTGTGCCGTCCGGCATCTGGTTACGCGCTCCGGCCTGCAACACGCCGAGCTTCAGCGGTTTGCCGAGAATCTCTTTGAGCTCTTTGCCGGCGAGCGCGCAGACGGCCTGGCTCGCATGCGTCATGCGGCCATGTTCGTCTTCACGAACGACCAGATCGTCCTGTCCATCGACGAGCGCAGTGAGATGCGCGAGCCGTTCTTCGAGCGCCCAAAGCTTGTCGTCGCGCTCTTCGACTTCGCGCTCCAGCCGGTCTGCCTTCTCGTGCAGCGATAGCGAGCGGCGATTGAGGATGCCGAATACGATGCCGATGGCGCAGGCGATCATGCCGCCAAGTCCGATCCAGCCGAGATCCGGCCCGTCGGAAATCAGCTCCTGTGCGGATGCAAGTGTAGGTGCCAGCGACAGCGCGGAAACGACGAGCGAGCGGGCGAGATAGCGACGAAAGACATTCGTCATGACGGACCTTCGGAACGCGGGACGGACTACTATTCGCGAATGGCTCAAGACCCAAAGGCCAAGCGCCAGCCGCGCCAAAGATGACACTCCGCCGCTTAATGCGCGCAAATCGGCACGCTATTCGTGTCCGAAACTGCCCCGGTGGTTAAGGATGGGTTAATATCAGGCGGCGAGCGCGATCCGGTCCTGTGCCGCGCGGTATGCGAGCGCTTCCGCAAGATGCGCGCGGCCGACGGCTTCGGCGCCGTCGAGGTCCGCAATCGTGCGGGCAACCTTCAACACGCGGTGATAGCCGCGCGCAGACAACCGCATTGCCTCGGCGGCGTCCCTTAAAAGAGTAAGCCCGGCGCTGTCCGGCGCGGCGATTTGCTCGATCAGCTTCGCGTCGGCTTCCGCGTTGGTCCGCAAATCCTCGCGGCCGAGCGCCTTGAAACGGGCGGCTGCGATATCGCGCGCCGCCGCGACGCGTGCCGCTACTTCACGGCTGCCTTCCGTGGGCGCGGGCAATACCAGATCGGCAGCGGACACCGCGGGCACTTCGATATGCAGATCGATGCGGTCCATCAGCGGGCCAGATACGCGCGCCTGATAATCGGCGGCACAACGCGCATTCGGTGCGCGTTTGCAGGTAAAGCCAAGTTCGGTCGCGCGCCCGCAGCGGCATGGGTTCATCGCGGCGACCAGCTGGAAGCGCGCCGGGTACGTCACGCGGTGGTTCGCACGCGCAATCACCGCGTCCCCGCTTTCCATCGGTTGACGCAATGAATCCAGAACCTGTGGCGCGAACTCCGGAAACTCGTCGAGAAACAAGACGCCGAGATGCGCGAGCGAAACCTCGCCGGGCTTTGCACGCAGGCCGCCGCCGACCATCGCGGCCATACTCGCGGAATGGTG
>JAKFYO010000014.1 GCA_021730825.1 Hyphomicrobiales bacterium | reverse complement strand
CGACTATGAAATTCTCGATGGCCGCGAATTTCGCAAGCGCTTTCCCGCCTTCAATGTGAAAGATGAAGACACGATCTATTCTGATCGCGTGGGCGGTTTTCTGAAACCCGAAGCCTGTGTCGAGGCTCAGTTGCGGCTTGCAAGACAGATGGGTGCGGAAATCCACCTGAACGAACGAGCGCTTTCGTTCGACGAGACCGGAGACGGCGTTCGCGTAAGGACATCAGCAGGCGAGTATTCGGCTAAGACGCTGCTCGTTTGCGCCGGCCCGTGGCTTTCTGAGTTGATCGAACCGAAGCTGATGCCGGGTTTGAAAGTCACGCGGCAGATCGTCTGCTGGTTTCGTGTAAAGGACAGCGCGCGCTTGGAGGATTTCCAGCCGGACCGCTTTCCGCCTTTCGTCTGGCAAGTTCCGGCCGAGCAGATTTCCTATGGTTTTCCGGCGCTCGGCGGCAGGGCAGACGGCGTGAAGATTTCGACCGAGCAGTATGACGTTGCGGTCGACCCGGATGACATGGAGCGCATGGTGTCCGCGGCGGAGCAGGCGGCACTCTACGAAGAATATGTGGAGCCATACTTTCCCGGCCTCGATCGGGTCTGCGTGCGCTCTGCCGTCTGTCTTTATACGAGCGTTCCCGACAGCCGTTTCGTGATCGACCGGCACCCGGACCACCGGCAGGTAATCGTCGCGTCTCCCTGCTCGGGCCACGGTTTCAAGCACTCGGCCGCAATCGGCGAGGCGCTGGCGCAAATGGCGCTCGGCGAGCCGCATCTCGACCTGTCGGCCTTCCGCTTCAAAGCGCGAGAAACCTAGACTTCTGGGCATAGTTCGCGGGTTTGCCCCTGTGGATTGTCACAATCCGATAAAGTGCGCCGACCGATTCTCTGCGTTGCGGGATGACAAATGCTCGGCTGGTTTCAAGCGCTCATGCCGAAGGAAGAGCGCTTCTTCGATCTCTTCGCGCGCCATTCCGCCATCGTCCTTGCCGGGGCCGAGGCGCTGGAAGGGCTGCTGCAAGGCGGCGACAAGATCGAACATTATTGCCGCGTGATTTTCGAGCGCGAAGCCGAAGCCGACGAAATCACCCGCGAAACGCTCACCGCCGTGCGGCGTACTTTCATCACCCCCTTCGACCGTACCGACATTCAGGATCTCGTAAGCTCGATGGACGATGCCATCGACCAGATGAACAAGACCGCGAAGATCATCACGCTTTATGAAGTGAAGAGCTTCGATCCGCAGATGCAGCAAATGGCGGCGATGGCGCCGGTCGCGGCCAGGCTGATGCAGCAGGCGATGCCGTTGCTCGCGAATATCGGCAAGAACGGAGCCGAGCTTCACCGCATCACCGAGCAGATTATCGCGATCGAGGAAAAATCCGACCAGTTGCATGATGCCGGCCGCAAGGCGCTGTTCGTCGCGAACCGTAACGGCAACGCGATGAACTTCATCATCGGCGGCGAGATTTACGACCATCTCGAAAAAGTGGTCGACCGCTTCGAAGACGTTGCGAACGAAATCAGCGCACTCGTCACCGATCATCTCTGAGAACGGCGTACCGCAATGGACGCGACTATCAGCCTCCAGATCCTGATCGGCCTGATCGCGATTGCGCTCTTGTTCGATTTCCTGAACGGGCTGCACGATGCCGCGAATTCAATCGCGACGATTGTTTCGACGCGCGTGCTGCGCCCGAAATACGCGGTCATGTGGGCCGCGTTCTTCAACTTCATCGCGTTTCTGTTTTTCGGCCTGCATGTCGCGAACACCGTCGGCACCGGCATCGTTTCCGCCGGCATCGTCGATTCACGCGTGATTTTCGGTGCGCTGATGGGCGCGATTACATGGAATGTGGTGACCTGGTGGGCCGGAATTCCATCCAGCAGTTCGCATGCGCTGATCGGCGGGCTCATCGGTGCCGCGGTCACGAAGGCGGGCAGTGCCGCGATCGTCTGGTATGGCCTGACCAAGACCGCGGCGGCGATTGTGCTCTCGCCGATGACCGGGTTCTTTCTTGCGCTGATGCTGGTGCTGTTGGTCTCGTGGGCGTTCATTCGCGTCAACCCTCGCTCGGTCGACAGCACGTTTCGCAGCCTGCAATTCGTTTCGGCGTCGCTTTATTCGCTCGGCCACGGCGGCAACGACGCGCAAAAGACAATGGGCATTATCGCTGTGCTTTTGTTCTCGACCGGGCATCTCGGCAGCGAGTTTTACGTGCCGTTCTGGGTCGTCATCACCTGTCAGTTCTTTATGGGCCTCGGCACGTTGATGGGCGGTTGGCGCATCGTGCATACGATGGGCTCCAAGATTACGCGGCTCACGCCGATGCAGGGCTGCTGCGCGGAGACCGGCGGCGCGATCACGCTTTTCGCTGCGACCTATCTCGGCATTCCCGTGTCGACGACGCATACGATTACGGGCGCAATCGTAGGCGTCGGCGCCGCGCGGAAAGTGTCCGCGGTCCGCTGGAATGTCGCAAGCAGCATCGTGATCGCATGGGTCGTGACATTGCCTGCGTCCGCGATCATCGCCTCGCTGTTCTATCTGGCAAGCGGCCTGTTCTGATGAACACGAAAACCGCACCCGCCCGCCAATACGCGGCGCTCCCTTACCGGCGCGGCAAGAAGGGCGCGGTGGAGATTATGCTCGTTACCTCGCGCGAAACGCGCCGCTGGATCATTCCGAAAGGCTGGCCGATTGCGGGGGTCGCACCGCATAACCTCGCGGCGCTCGAAGCGATGGAAGAGGCTGGCCTGCTCGGCAAGGTCGGCGAGAAACCGATCGGCTCCTACCATTACGACAAGAAGCGCGGCGACGGCTCGATCGTGAATTGCACGGTCGACACATTTGCGCTTGAAGTCGAGCAGCAGATGCCGACCTGGCCCGAGCAGGACGAGCGCAAGACCAAATGGTTTGCGCCGGACGAGGCCGCCTCGCAGGTGCAGGAGCCGGAGCTGCGCGCGATGATCAAGAAATTCGCGAAGCAGATCGGTTGAAGAAAAACGTGCCGCTTTCTTTCGTCTATGTGCTCGGCTGCTCCGACCGGCATGGCGTGCGCACGTATGTTGGCTGGACCAACAACATTGCGAAGCGCCTGGCGCGGCACAACGCAGGCCATGGCGCGCGCTCGACGCGGGGCCGCGTCTGGTGCCTGCTTTATGTCGAATACTTCGACAGCCGCGTAGCGGCGATGCGCCGCGAGTATTTCCTGAAGCGGGCGCGCAAGCTCCGAAAGAAACTGAGCGCGGGTATTTCGCTTTTCAGTCCGGTGCCCTAAAGCCAAGGCATGAATGGAAATCGCGAAGCGATCGTGATCGGTGCGGGCCCGGCAGGGCTGATCGCGGCTGAGGAAATCGCGAAGGCCGGTTTTCGCGTCACTGTCTGCGAGCGGATGCCTTCGGCGGGACGCAAGTTTCTGCTGGCGGGACGCGGCGGGCTTAACCTTACGCACGGCGAGGCGCTGGAGGATTTCATGCGCCGCTATGGCGCTGCGTCTGACGCGCTGCGTCCGGCGATCGAGAATTTCCCGCCCGCAAAACTGCGCGAATGGAGCGAGACGCTCGGGCAGAAAACCTTCGAAGGCTCGAGCGGCCGCATTTTTCCGGAGGCTTTCAAGACGTCGCCTCTGTTGC
>JAKFYO010000238.1 GCA_021730825.1 Hyphomicrobiales bacterium | reverse complement strand
GGCAATCGCGTCGTTCGCAAAATCCATTGCGGTGTAGCCGCCGTCCTTCACCCATTCGGAGTCGCCGTGGCCGCGCTGGTCCATCACGATCGCGGTCCACCCGGCCTTCGCCAGTTCCTGCGCGGTGCCAACGAACGCATGCCGGGTCTGCCCGCCGCCATGCAGCAGCAGCACGGCACGCGGACCTTTGCCGTAGATGTCCGCGACAAGTTCGTTGTTCGAGGAGCCGGTGAAGGTCTCCGTGCGCGCGCCGTTTTCCAGCATCATGGGCGCTCCTTCAGAAACGCGATCACGGCCTTCTTGAACCCGGCGTCGCCGACCGTGCGCATGTGATCCTTGCCTTCGAGCGAAACGAACTTCGAATTCGGGATCAACGCGGCTAGCTCCGCGCCGGAGCCCGCGATGTCGTCCCTGGTTCCGACCACGATCTGGACCGGCACACGGATTTTCGCGGCGTCCTCGCGTGGCACGGTGCGCTGATGCGAGCGCGAGAGCGCTGCGAGAGCCTTCAAATCGCTTTTCGTCTGCTCGGCAAACTTACGAAACTCACGGCCGACCTGATCTTTGACGTCATCGTAGCTATCCGCTTCCAGCGCTTTCGCTACCGTGTCGCCGCTCGATACGTTCTGACACAGGTTGATGCCCATGCCGCCCAGGGTCGCCGAGCGCACGCGTGAGCCGTAATGCGCGGCGGCATAAGCCGTAATACGCGCGCCCATCGAATAGCCGACGAAGTCGGCCTTCTCGATCTTCAGATGATCCAGCAACGCAATCGCATCCTTGGTCATTTCCGGAATATGATAGCGCTCGGTTTCATAAAATTTGGTGGATGCACCGTGCCCGCGGTTATCGAGCGCAATTACGCGAAAGCCCGCCTCCGCGAGCGGCTTCACCCAGCCGGGGAATACCCAATTCACTTCCTTGGTGGAGGCGAAACCATGCACGAGTACGACAGGATCTCCCGCGCCCTCGTCGAGATAGGCAATCGTGGTGCCGTCGTGGGTGAAAGACTTCATTTCGGGCGGGAAACTAGCCACCGCCCTCAGGATTCGCCAGCGCAAATCCCATGCGCGGAGGGCATGACGCTACGACACGCTATCGAATTTTAGCGAGGATTTAGCGGGCAGCCGAGGTCGGGCGGGCCCAGAACGGCTCAAGCAGGAAACGCGCCGAGCGCACGAACCAGCCACGGCGAGCCTGCGGTTCCGGAGTGCGGGACGGCCACAGCCAGCGCAGCACCGCTGCAAAGAAGCTCACTACCGCGATCACGAAGAACATGAGGCTGCTCGCAGCACCTACAACCCAGCCTGTAATCGCAAGCGCACCAGCACCCACCGCGAGCGCGCCGCGGCCGAGCGTCTTGAAGATCGCGAGCGTGGACTTGCCCTTCTTCTCGGCAAGCACGCCGGCTTTGGCGAGATCGCCGACATTGTCGGCATGCCGCATACTTTCAAGTGCCACGCGTGTACCCGCCTTGCGCTGGATTTGCGCGACATCGGTGAGTGCTGCGGTCACACGGCCTGTCTTGCGGGCCTTCAGGAGCACCGTCACATCGTCCGCGAGCTTCACGGAGAGCTTGCCGGTGCGGCGCGCGACTTTCACGAGCGTCGAGCCGACCCGCGCCGGCGCTGCCGATCCCCACGTAAAATAAGTGACGCCGGTCACGGCAAGGCCCGCGGCGGCAAGACCCATGATGAGCGGATCGTTGTCGAGACCGCGCATCCAGCGCGAACCTTCGCGCACGATATCGCGGATGTCGCCGAACACCAGAAGATCACCCGTGGCAGCACCCGCGAAGCCGGACATGTCCTGCGGTTCGCCGGTGATGAAGCCGTGCGCGAAATTATAAATGCCGCGCTTGGTTGTTTCGCTCGTTGAGTTCGCCTGCTCGACGCGGACGAGCAATTCTTTGGGGAGCTCGATCGCACGGTCGCCCGCGAGCGCGACAAAGCTTGCCGCGAGCTCCGCATCGCCTGCTTTCAGCGCGTCTTCGATCTCGCGCGTGGCGGCAATGGCGTCGAAACCTTTCAGGCGCAGGTCCGCGAGCTTGGAAGGATCCTTCTCGGCCGCCACCGCAAGTTCCAGCCCGCGCCATGCTTCAGGCAGCGTGAAAAACACGCCCGCGCCGAGCGCGGCGACGACAGCCAAGCGGATGAACAAGCCTTTCATGCAGCCGCATATGGGGGCAGATTGCGGCAAGCGGAAGGACGCCAATTTCGCCAATCAATCCGCACGGTTAATCGGCCGGTCGGCAGTCCAGTCGTAGGTTCCGAGATCGCGCTCGCGCACCGCCTCTTTCCAACCCACCGCCTCTGCCCGCCGTTTGAAGGCCATGCCTTCGGGCGAGTGGCGCGTGATGCCGTCGAAGATATTGGCGAACATCTGCGTCGTGCGCAGGCCCATGTTCTCGTAGGCCTGATTGATCATGAGCTTCTGCATCATGAGCTGGCTCACCGGCACCGAAGCCATGCGCTCGGCAAGCGTATCGACCTCGCGGTCGAGTTCGGCGGCGGGAACTGCTTTCAAAACGAGCCCAAGGCGCTCGGCTTCCTTGCCGCCGATCTTGTCGCCGGTAAACAGCATGCGCTTCGCGCGCTCCATACCGAGGCGATAGACCCACATCGCGGTCGTGGGACAACCCCAGACCCGCGCCGGCATGTAACCGATCTGCGCATCTTCGCTCATGATGACGAAGTCCGAACAGAGCGCGATATCCGAGCCGCCCGCTACCGCAAAGCCGTGCACTTTGCAGATCACCGGACGATAGGAGCGAAAGATCGACATGAACTTTTCGGTGAAGCCCATCATCAATTGATAGTCCTTCATCGGATCCCATGGCATTTCCTGCACGCCGGGATTCGGACCGTCGGCTTGCGCGAATAGCGAGAGGTCGTAGCCAGCGCAGAACGCCTTGCCCGCGCCCGCGAGCACGATCACATGCACCTTCGGATCGGCGTTTGCCTTTTCGATTGCCGCGGCGAGTTCGCCCGGCAATTCCATGTCGATGGCGTTCATCGCTTCGGGGCGGTTCAGCGTGACACGGGCGATACGCCCGTCTTTTTCGTAAACTACGCGCGGCATTTTGGACCTCCATGCGGCGATCAGCTTGTTTCTGCGCGCATTATGCCGCTAATGTGCGCCCGCATAGCAAGGGCAACACCATGGCCGCTTCCGTCGTTCCGCACTTCCATAATGACGCTGGAATTCCCGTCATCGAAATCGGCGCGCATGAATTCAAATGCGTAGGCGCGAACCCGCCCTATGACCACCCGCACGTCTACCTCGACATGGGCTCGGACCACGAGATCATCTGCCCCTATTGCTCGACGCTCTATCGCTACAATCCGAAGCTGAAAGCCGATCAGGCCAATCCCGCCGAGTGCGCCTACCGCGCGCCCGCGGCCGTTTAATTTCGTTTCGCCGTGTCGCACTCGCACACGGTTCTGGTTGCGGGTGCCGGCATCGGCGGCCTCGCCGCGTCCATTGCACTCTCTAATGCCGGATTTCGCGTTCTCGTTTTCGAACGCAACTACAAACCGGACACCTCAGGCGCAGGCATTCAACTCTCTCCGAATGCCACGCGCGCGCTCGCCTCGCTCGGCGCCTTGGATGCGTTGACGAAGAGAGCCGTTGAACCGC
>JAKFYO010000119.1 GCA_021730825.1 Hyphomicrobiales bacterium | reverse complement strand
GCACGCGTCCCGACACCGCGCTTTATCTCCTGAACCACAAGCGTGCGCATTTGCGAGATCTCGAAGGCCGCTTTGGCGTCGCTATCATCGTGCAGTCCGATGGCACGCTTTCCGGCCAGCAGTATTTCGTGGTCGAAAAAGGCGGTGCCGCGAGCGGTGTCGCGAACCCGACGCTTGCGCGGCCCGGCTCGGAAATGTCGCTCGACGACTACGACGACGCCGATGACGCCGTCGAAGACGACATCGAGGAAGAAGAGGCGGAAGAAGTTTCCGCCGGCAGTTCCGAAACGGCGGAGAGCGAACAAGAAGACGAGCAGTCCTCGCCGCAGGGCGAACAGAACGGCCGGCGCCGCAGGCGGCGCGGGCGCCGTGGCGGACGCGGACGCGACCGCGCCGAAAAACCGAACCGCGATCCCTCACCGCGCGTAGAAACCGCAGATGGGGAAACGCCGGGCGAAGAACTTGCAGCAAGCGACGCGCAGTCCGCGAACGAAGGCGACGCTGCGCACGAGCGGCACCAGGCCGAAGGCGACGGGCAGCAACCGCAAAGCGACGGCGAACGCAAACGCCGGCGGCGCGGACGCCGTGGCGGACGCCGCAATCGCCGTGACCGCCCTCAGAACGGCGAGCAGGCGCACGCGCAGCAAAACGACGCGAACGGGAATTTCACCCCGGCGGAGTTCGACGAGATCGACACCACGCCGCAACCGGAGACGCGCGAACCGCAGCCGGAAGCGCGGCCGTCATTTCCAGTAAATCCGGGAACCGCGCCGCAATTCGCAACCGAGCAGCCTGCATCGACGCCTGCCCCCGAGCACAGCACGGACGAGGCGCCGAAACGCCGCTCGACTGTGCGCGAGGCCCCGCCGGCTGCGCGTTTCGACGACAGCGCACCGTCCGGTTCGGTCTATGAACGGACGGACAGTCCGCCGCTGGCTTCGGAAAACGGGGATCAGGAAAGCAGTCCTGCCCCTAGCACTGCGCCGTCCAAAAAAGGCTGGTGGCGGCGTTAAGCCAGCGTTCATCTGAACGCCATCGCAACGCCACATAGGCTGCGGAAAATTGTATCGCTTGAGACGGCTCGCGGCGTATGATGCGCCCGCGGCAGAAGCAAAAAGAGAGTGCAGGACATGCAGTCCATCCTGAAGAGTTCAATCGCGGCGGCGGTGATCGTGCTCGGCACCGCAATCGCGGCGGAAGCCCGCCCTGTGCTGGTCACGTCCGATCTGAACGTGCGCACCGGTCCCGGCACGCAGCATCCGTCGGTCGGCGTCATTCGCGGCGGTTCGACTGCCGAAGTCGGCCGCTGCTTCGACGGCTGGTGCGAAATCGCCTGGGGCCCGCTGCGCGGTTTCTCGAGCCAGGCCTATCTCGATGGCGGCGGCCCGCAATATGCCCCGGCACCTCCGCCGCCGCCGGTTTATTACGGACCGCGTCCCTATTATGGACCGGGCTATTACAATCCATATCGTCCCTGGCGCCGCCGTCACTGGGATTGAGCGAGCGCTAAATGGAAATCAAAACGCCGCGCGAATTGCGCGGCGTTTTTGCTTTCTTGAAGTTTTGCTATGCTGATGCACTTAAACTGCGAACAGCCTTCATGCCTCGCACCGGACAGCATTTCCTAAACGCCGCTATGTCTTCCATGCTCCTCGTGCTTATCGCGGCAACGTTGCTGTTCGCGTGCAAGTCCTCGTCTTTTGCGGCAACGGGTAACGGCGTCGTGTTAGCCGCAGACGATGAACACGATCACGAAGACAACGACGACGACGACAGTACCGAAGGGCTGGAATAATGGTGCCACTTCAACGATGCTCCGGTCTGCGCGCCGTTTAGAAATAAACAGACCGCGCCCGCTCCGCCGACCGTACCCACACCTTCCGCTCCGAACGTGCGCACACCGACAACTCCTGCTCCGACGGAACCGAAGCGCACGCCGCCGACCGTAATTACGCCGGCCCAACCGACGGTCCGGCCCCCGGCCTTGAATGAACCGACGGTCACGCCGCCGGCGACGAATGCGCCAACTGCACCGACAATCAATACACCGAATGTAAGGTAGTCTGCTCTCGACTAACTAGCCGCGCTTCAACCAATTCCCGATCCGCTCCACTGCCTCGTGCATTTCCTGCGCGGAGCCGGAATAGCAGAAGCGCAGATAGTGCGCGCCGCGCGAAGTATCGAAATCGACGCCGGAAGTCGCGGCGACGCCCGCCTCGTCCAGCATCTTCTTCGCAAAATCGAGACTGTCGTTCGTGAAGCGTGCGACATTCGCATAGAGATAAAACGCGCCGTCGGCGGGAAGAACGTTGTCGAGGCCAGCCTTCGCAAGTCCTTCGATCAGGATGCGGCGGTTCTCTTCATAGCCGCGCTTGATCGCGTCCATCTCCTCGCGCCCATCGAAGGCGGCTTCGGCTGCAATTTGAGAAAGCGTTGGCACCGAGATCGCCAAATTCTGTTGCAAACGTTCGACCGAGCGGATGAATGCTTCCGGCATCACCATCCAGCCGACGCGCCAGCCGGTCATGCAGAAGTATTTCGAGAATGAATTGATGACGAAAACCTGGTTTGAAAACTTAGCGGCAGTCTCGCCGAAGAATGCATAATCGAGCCCGTGATAAATTTCGTCCGAGATGAAACGGATGCCCGCGTCTTCACACACACCGATCAGTTCTTTCAGTTGCTCGGACGGAATCATGGTGCCGGTCGGATTTGCGGGGCTTGCTATGATCACGCCCGCAAGCGGCTCGCGTCCATGCTCCGCGAGCAATGCTTCTTTCGTAATCGCCCAGCGGTCGCGCTCCGAAATTTCGATCTCGACCGGTATGCATCCGAGCGCGCGGAGAATGTTCCGGTACGGCGGATACCCGGGTGACGCCATCGCAACCCGGTCGCCGGGTTCGAACAACGACAGAAACGTGAGTGCGAATGCTCCGGATGAGCCAGTCGTGACCATGATGCGCGAAGGATCGACTTCGAGCTCGTGCTGCTCGCGGTAGTAACCCGCAATGCGTTTGCGCAAAGAAGGAATGCCGAGCGCTGTCGTGTAGCCGACGCGGCCCACGTCGAGCGCGGCCTTGGCGGCGGCGATCGCGGTCGCCGGCGCATTGGCGGCGGGCTGGCCCACTTCCATGTGAATCACCCGCCCGCCCGTGGCTTCCAGCCGGGCCGCATGCTCCATGACATCCATCACCATGAAGGGCGGCACGTCGCTGCGCGCCGACGGGGCCAGAAGTGCCCGCGCCGCCGCTTGCCGTTTCATGTCATGCTTTGGCTGCATATGCCCCGCTCCCGCCTAGATTTACGCGTTCCGTTGGCGTTGACCTGCCGGTTCCGCGACCTTATTCCGTGTTCCGGCCTTCCCGATGGAATGCTTTGATTTCACCGATGCACGAAGCAATCACTGCTAGCAGGCCGGTCCGTACCGGGCCAGCGCCCCGAGAATTTCGCGCGGCAAAGCGCGGGGTCGCGATTGCGGCCGCGGCTGCGATTCTATTCGGACACGCAGGCGAAGCGCTCGCGCAGCAGGGCAAGCTCCCGGTCCTGCGCGATGCCGAGACGGAGGAATTGCTGCGCGATTACACGCGGCCGATTCTGAAGGCCGCCGGGCTCTCGCAGCAGAATATCGAAGTCGTCATCATCAAC
>JAKFYO010000347.1 GCA_021730825.1 Hyphomicrobiales bacterium | reverse complement strand
GCTCCTGATCGCATGCGACGGCATTCACTCCACGATCCGCACGCGGCTTTTGCCGAACGAAGGGCCGCCGTTGTGGAGCCGCAGAATTTTGTGGCGTGGTGTCACCGTCGCCAAACCGTTCATGACTGCCAGCTCGATGATCATGGCAGGCTATCCGCAAGTAAAGTTCGTCGCCTATCCGATCTCGCGTCCCGACACGAACGGCCAGCAGATGATCAACTGGATTGCGGAGCGCGAATTCGCGGAAGACTACGAGTGGCGGCGCGAAGACTACAACCGCGCGGCTAAGCTCGAAGAATTCGCGCCGTGGTTCGAGGAATGGAATTTCGGCTGGCTCGATGTGCCGGGGCTGATCCGCGACGCGGAGTATTGCTTCGAATATCCGCTCGTTGACCGCGACCCGTTGGAGCGCTGGACGTATGGGCGCGTGACACTGCTCGGCGACGCGGCACATCCCATGTATCCGATCGGCTCGAACGGCTCCTCGCAGGCGATCCTCGATGCGCGCGTGCTGGCGCGCGAAATACAGGCGAAGGGCGAGACCACTGCCGCGCTCGAAGCCTATGAAGCCGAGCGGCGGCCGGCCACTTCGCAGCTCGTGCTGCTCAATCGCGGCAACGGGCCCGAGCGCGTGATGCAGATGGTCGAAGAGCGCGCACCGAACGGTTTTGATGTCGTGACCGATGTTCTTTCCAGGGAAGAACTCGAAGAGGTCGCGAATAACTACAAGCGCGTCGCAGGCTTTCAGGTCGAGGCGCTGAATGCCAAGCCCTCAATCGTGCAGCCGCGCGTTGCGGTCACGGCGAAATAATCACGCATCATAGCGCCAGCGCTTCACGGCAGCTTCATCCCATGCGATTCCGGCGCCAGGGCGGGACGGAATTTCCAGATTTCCGTCCGTAAGCTTGAACGGCTCTGCAAGAACCGGATCGGCCCAGTCCTGCCACTCCAGCCAGTGCGCGGTTTCGGTGACGCGCAACAGATGCGCGGAAAATTCCGGATAGAGATGTGAAGACATTTCGATCCCCGCGGCACCGCATATCGCAGCCGCACGTAACCAACCGGTGACGCCGCCGATCCGCATTAAATCCGGCATGACATAGTCGCCCGCGCCCGCGGCGAGCGCCTGATATAGTGAACGCGGCCCATAAAAGTTCTCACCGAGTTGTAACGGTGTTTTCAATTCGTTGCGTAAACGGCCGTAGCCTTCGAGATTGTTGTAGGTGATGGGTTCCTCGAACCAGTAAAGACCCTCGGCGTCCAGCGCGTGACAACGATGCAAGGCGTCGCCGAAGCTAAGACCCTGATTGAAATCGACCATGAGTTTGATTTCGCGGCCCGCGCCCGCGCGCACCGCTTCGATCGCAAGCAGGTCTTCGGCGACACGTTCGCGGCCGAGCCGCAACTTCAAGCCCTTGAAGCCGCCCTCGGCGACGAGTGCTGAAGCTTCATCTTTCAGCTTCGCTACATCCGTGAGCCATAGCGCGTTACTGTTATAGGCACGCACGCTGCCCAGCGAACCGCCGAGGAAATTTGCGAGCGGCATATTCGCGGCTTTTGCAACGGCATCCCACGCGGCCATGTCGAGACCGGACACCGCGATCATCGACATGCCTTCGTATCCGACGAGGTTGAGCGAGCGATGCATCGCCTGAAAATCGTCGACGGGGTGAATCTTCTTTCCGATGCGCTGCGCGGCCAAATCATGAAGTAAGGGCACGAGATAACGCGCAGCGTTTTTCAGATAAGGCTCCAGATAAGCGTGGCCCGTGACGCCTTCTTCGGTATACAGATCGATCAATATGATCGGCCAGTGCTCGAAGAGACCCACCTTGGAGACAACCGGCCGGCGCAGCGGCACCGAGACGGCGCGCACATCCACAGATCGAAACGTGAGTTTATCGAAGCGCATCGGCGTTTCTCCGCAAGCGGCCGCCATTCAAGCGCAACGGAAAATGTTGTAAATACACTAAGCGGTATACATGCGAGGAAAGCTTATGCCCCGGTCTTCGGAAACGACACGCAAGCAAATTCTCGATGCCGCCTACAAACTATTCCGGCGGCAGGGCTATTCGCGCGTCAGCATCGACGAGATCGCATCAGCAGCCGAACTCACCAAGAAGACGCTCTACTATCATTTCGAGAGCAAGGACGCGCTGCTCGCCGCCGTGCTGGAAGCGCAGAGTGAACTCGCGCTCGCTGCCTTCCGCAGCTTCGCCGGCGAACTCAAAGGCTCGCCGGCTGCCATCGTCGATGCGTTATTCAAAGACCTGCAAGTTTGGTCCGACACGCCGCGCTGGGCCGGTTCGGGCTTCACCAGGCTTGTGATCGAACTCGCGGATCTGCCCGGCCACCCCGCCCGCAAGATCGCACGCAGGCACAAAGCCGCGCTTGAAAATCATTTTGCCGAATTGCTTGCGAGATCCGGTGCGGCAACACCCAAGGAAACCGCCCGCGAAATCTGGCTGCTTTCGGAAGGCGCCATTTCGCTGATCCTTGTGCATGGCGACCGCGGTTACGCAGCGGCCGCCGCAAAGACCGCGCGGAAACTTCTCAAGGCGACCGCCCGCATTCCGCCGCGCGGCAAGGTAGTTAACGCTCCGGCAGTTTGACCCCGCCGCGTGCCGCTCCTACAAGTTCCCGCATGTCGCACAACACCTTCGGCCATCTCTTCCGCGTGACCACCTTCGGCGAAAGCCACGGGGTTGCGATCGGCTGCGTGGTCGATGGCTGCCCGCCGCGCATTCCGCTGAAGGCCGAGGATATCCAGGCCGATCTCGACCGGCGGAAGCCGGGCCAGTCGCGTTTCGTGACACAACGCAAAGAACCGGATGCGGTGAAAATTCTGTCCGGCACCTATGTCAACGAAGAAGGCATGGAGCTGACGACAGGCACGCCGATTGCGTTGCTCATCGAAAACGTCGATGCGCGCTCGAAGGATTATTCCGAGATTGCGAACAAGTATCGCCCCGGTCACGCCGACTACACCTACGACATGAAATACGGCCTGCGCGATCCGCGCGGCTCGGGCCGCGCATCCGCGCGCGAAACCGCTTCGCGCGTCGCCGCCGGCGCGGTGGCGCGCAAGATCGTTCCGGACGTAAAGATTCGCGCAGCACTCGTGCAAATGGGTGAGATCGAAATCGACCGCGCGAACTGGGACTGGGAAGAAACATCCCGCAATCCATTCTTCTGCCCGGACGCAAAAGCCGCGAAAAAGATGGAAGAATATCTCGACGGCATCCGCAAGAACGGATCGTCCGTCGGCGCCGTGATCGAAGTGGTCGCCGAAAATGTGCCCGCGGGTCTCGGGGCGCCGATTTACGCGAAGCTCGATGCCGAACTCGCGGCTGCCATGATGAGCATCAATGCGGTCAAGGGCGTCGAGATCGGCGCGGGTTTTCAATCCGCGAAACTCACCGGCGAGCAGAACGCGGATGAAATGCGCGCGGGGAATAACGGGCCGGTGTTTCTCTCGAACAACGCGGGTGGGATTCTCGGCGGCATTTCCACCGGTGCGCCGGTGGTGGCGCGTTTCGCGGTGAAACCGACTTCTTCCATTCTGACTTCCCGCGATACGGTGGACCGCTATGGCGCGGAAACGGAAGTTTCGACCAAGGGGCGTCACGACCCTTGCGTCGGCACCCGCGCAGTGC
>JAKFYO010000129.1 GCA_021730825.1 Hyphomicrobiales bacterium | reverse complement strand
GGTGCGCAAGAGCCGCACCGGCTAAAACGCAAGCAAAGGAAAAAGCCCCGCCGTGAGGCGGGGCTTTTGTTTTGTCAGCGTATCCGAAGCTTAGTTCGGCACGGCCTTCGGATTCGGCGGGAACGCCGAGTTCTTCTGGACGCCGCGCAGCAGCTCGAGTGCCATGATTAGTTGCTTGTCGTTCTTCGGGTCCGGCGGAATGTAGGCGGGAGAGCCTGCCTGCTCCTCGCCGTCGTTCGCCTTGATGTGACCTTTCAGCGAAGCCTCGCCGCGCGGCTCGACCTTGCCCTTCAGTTCTTCCGGGAGATCCTGAATGAGCTCGATGTCGGGCTGGATGCCCTTGGCCTGAATCGAGCGGCCGGAGGGTGTGTAGTAGCGGGCAGTGGTGAGCTTCAGCGCGCCATAGCCGCCGACCGGCATCACCGTCTGCACCGAACCCTTGCCAAAGGAACGCGAGCCAAGAAGCGTCGCGCGCTTGTGGTCCTGCAACGCGCCGGCCACGATTTCGGAGGCTGACGCAGACCCCCCGTTGATCAGCACGATCAGCGGTTTGCCGTTCGTCAGATCGCCGGTACGCGCGTTGTAGCGCTGGCTTGCTTCCGCGCGGCCGCGGGTCGAGACGATCTCGCCACGGTCGAGGAAGGTGTCGGTGACCGCGATCGCCTGATCGAGCAAACCGCCGCCGTTGTTACGCAGATCGAGGATGTAGCCCTTGAGCTTGTCGGCCGGGATCTTCGCCTTGATCTCGGCGATCGATTCTTCAAGCTGCTTGATCGTCCGCTCGCCCTGGAAGCTCGTCAGGCGGATATAGCCGACATCGTCTTCGATCTTCGCGCGCACGTTGCGGATCGAAATGATTTCACGAACCAGCTTGATCTCGACCGGCTTCTCGACGCCCTTGCGCTGGATGCGCAGCACGATCGGCGTATTGACCGGTCCACGCATCTTTTCGACAGCCTGTTCGAGCGACAGGCCCTTCACAGGTTCGCCGTCGAGATGGGTGATGAGGTCGGCCGGCTGCACGCCGCCGCGTTGCGCGGGGGTGTTGTCGATAGGCGACATCACCTTCACGAGACCGTCTTCCATCGTGACTTCAATGCCGAGACCGCCGAATTCGCCGCGGGTCTGGGTCTGCATGTCGCGGAAGTTCTTGGCGTCGAGAAACTGCGAATGCGGATCGAGCGAAGAGAGCATGCCGTTGATCGCAGCTTCGATCAGCTTCGCGTCATCGACCTTCTCGACATATTGCGCGCGGACATGCTCGAAAATATCTCCGAAGAGATTGAGCTGCCGGTACGTATCTGCCGACGCCGCACGCGCCTTGGTGAACACCTGCGGCTGGGCCGCGACCGCCGCCACCAATGCGCCGGTGATGGCGCCGATAAAGAATAGCGAAATCTTCCGCATTATCCGCGAACCTTCTGCTTCTCGGTTGCCGGCCACGACGGGCCGGAGTCGATTGGGTTGCGCTCGCGAAATTTCGCGGGAAGCAAACCGAACCTGGGGTTAGCCGCCTCGTTGCCCGAGGCCGGAATTCGTCCTGTACGTCTCATCGCGGTGGGGCGTCCTTTCGGACAAATCACCCAAGTTCCGCAATGAATTTTCCACCCCTGCCAATGACCTATGATACCCGCCGCCTATCGGCCGTAGCAAGGGATCGCCTGAGTTCCGGCTGAGATTGGGGGCAGCTTAGCTTCTCAAAATGGCTCAATTTTCCTCAAGGCCCACGCCGTTCCACTGGAAATACCCGAGAGAGGCCCGGCCGGATGAGGAGGCCGTGCGTGATCGCGCAAAAGTGAGCCCGAAACGGGGCAGAGGCCCCGCCCGCATTAAATTTTCGACAGGCGGAAGGTCAGCCGCCGCGGTGATAGGGGTGGCCGGAAAGAATGGTCGTGGCCCGGTAAATCTGTTCGGCGAGCAGGATGCGAACGATCTGGTGCGGGAAGGTTGCCGCGCCATAGCCCAGCGTTAGCTCCGCTTTTTTACGAAGCGTTTCGTCGAGTCCGTCGGCGCCGCCAATCAGGAATGCGACACAGGCCGCGCCGTCGTCGCGAAGGTGTGCAAGCTTTTTGGAAAAATCTTCGCTCGAAATGATTTTGCCGCGCTCGTCCAGCGCGATCAGTTTTGCATTTGAAGGAATGGCGGCAAGCAACGCCTTGGCTTCGTCGGATTTTCTCTTCGTGGCGGTTCGCGCGGGGCTTTCCGGAATTTCGATCACTTCGACTGGCGTAAGCGCGAGCGCTTTTCCGGAGGCATTGGCACGGTCGAGATAACGCGCGAGCAATTCGCGCTCCGGTCCCGCCTTCAGGCGGCCGACGGCGGCAATCAGCAAGCGCATCTTAAAAGCCCGTCAGGCTTTCGCGGCGCTGCGCGTCTGCCACATTCTCTCGAGGCTGTAGAACTCGCGAACTTCCGGGCGGAAGACGTGAACGACAATGTCGCCGGCGTCGATCACTACCCAGTCGGCCGCAGGCAATCCTTCGAGGCGCGGCTTCTGGCCGGCTTTGGAGATTGTCTCGACCAGATGGTCGGTGATCGATGCGACATGGCGGTTTGCCCGCCCGCTCGTGATTACCATGTGGTCGGTAATCGACGTGCGCCCGCGGACATCGATCGAAATCGTGTCCTCGGCCTTGTCGTCGTCGAGTTGTTTCAGGATGAGAGAAAGAAGGGCGGGCTCTTTAGTGCGCGCCACAATCTTGGGCTTCGCGGCTTTCTTTGCCGTTACGCTGCGTACCTTGGTTGCCAGGCTATCGATTCCTTCCATCAGGCCTCGGGTAGCGAATCGGTACTGGCTTTGAGCATACGCCTCTACCATTACCGTTCAATTACTAAGCTTGTCGCGACCCCTTCATGCGTAAGCTGGTGGAAGAGAGCGGCGATTTCAAGCCGTGGAGATAAATCCATGCCGGCGGGTACATAGACATGAGGAGCGGCGCGTCGCTCTCGTCCACACGGTAACGGGCCAATGCGTGCGCGGCTTTGGACGAAAGCGGCGCATCTTCATCGCCGGGCCGTTCGATCACGGCAATCGGCATCATTTGCGCGATTTCCTGCCATCGCTTCCAGCGATGGAACTGTGCGAGGTTGTCCGCCCCCATCAGCCAGACGAAGCGCACATCCGGGTTCGAGGCGGTCAGCCTGCGCAGCGTGTCGAAGGTGTAGCGGGTCCGGTAGGCGACCTCCGGTGCACAGACATCAATATAAGGAGACGCCGCAACCTCGCGCGCCTGCTTTATCCTCTGTTCAACCAGCGGCAGTGCGGAATTTTCCTTCAGCGGGTTACCGGGCGAAACCAGCCACCAGACGCGATCGAGACCGAGACGCTTCCATGCGAGCAGGCTTAGCGCGCGATGCGCGTCATGCGCGGGATTGAAGCTGCCGCCGAGGAGCCCGATCCGCATGCCGTTTGAGGCGAGGGGTGCGCGGAAATTCAAGGCCGGGTCTGACCGTTGCCGTGCACGCGATACTTGAACGAGGTGAGCTGTTCGACGCCGACCGGCCCGCGCGCATGCATGCGCCCCGTTGCAATCCCGATCTCGGCGCCGAAGCCGAACTCGCCGCCGTCCGCAAACTGGGTGGAGGCGTTATGCAGCACGATCGCGGAGTCGACTTCGCGCAGAAAAACTTCCGCTTCGGAAGGATCGTCGGTAACGATCGCATCGGTGTGC
>JAKFYO010000371.1 GCA_021730825.1 Hyphomicrobiales bacterium | reverse complement strand
CGCTTGTCTTGCAGGCTACGGCGCGGAAGCGATCAATCCTTATCTCGCGTTCGAAACCATGTTCGCGATGCGCAACGATATTCCGGGCAAGCCGGACGAGAAGGAAATCGTCAAGCGCTACATCAAGGCCATCGGCAAGGGCCTGATGAAGGTGATGTCGAAGATGGGCATCTCCACCTATCAGTCTTACTGCGGCGCGCAGATTTTCGACGCGGTCGGCCTGAAGACCGATTTCGTCGCCAAGTATTTCACCGGCACCGCCACCAAGATCGAGGGCGCGGGCACCGAGGACATCGCGCGCGAAACCGCGCGCCGACATACCGAAGCTTTCGGCAACGATCAGGTCCTGCGCGAGATGCTGGACGTCGGCGGCGAATATGCGGTGCGCGTGCGCGGCGAAGCGCATGCCTGGACCTCGCCCACGGTTTCGCTTCTCCAGCACGCGGTGCGCGGCAATTCGCAGGATCAGTATCGCGAATACGCGCGCATCCTGAACGAGCAGTCGGAAAAGCTTCTCACCATCCGCGGCCTGTTCCGCATCAAGGATGCGAAAGAAGACCGACGCACGCCGGTCGAACTTTCGGAAGTCGAAAGCGCAAAAGACATCGTGAAGCGCTTCGCGACCGGCGCCATGAGCTTCGGCTCGATCTCGCGCGAAGCGCATACCACGCTTGCGATTGCGATGAACCGCATCGGCGGCAAGTCGAACACCGGCGAAGGCGGCGAGGAAGCCGACCGCTTCAAGCCGATGCCGAACGGCGACAGCATGCGCTCTGCGATCAAGCAGGTGGCCTCGGGCCGCTTCGGCGTCACGACCGAGTATCTAGTCAACTCCGACATGATGCAGATCAAGATGGCACAGGGCGCGAAGCCCGGCGAAGGCGGTCAGTTGCCCGGCCACAAGGTCGACGACGTGATTGCACGCGTGCGCCACTCGACGCCGGGCGTCGGTCTCATCTCGCCGCCGCCGCATCACGACATTTATTCGATCGAGGATCTGGCGCAGCTCATTTACGACCTGAAAAACGTGAACCCTTCGGGCGATGTCTCCGTGAAGCTCGTTTCCGAAGTTGGCGTCGGCACTGTCGCCGCAGGCGTCTCAAAGGCACGTGCGGACCACGTGACCATCTCCGGCTACGAAGGCGGCACCGGTGCGTCTCCGCTGACCTCGCTGAAGCACGCAGGTAGCCCGTGGGAAATCGGCCTTGCCGAAACGCACCAGACGCTCGTGCATAACCGTCTGCGTGGCCGCATCGCGGTTCAAGTGGACGGCGGCTTCCGCACCGGACGCGACGTAATCATCGGCGCGCTTCTCGGCGCGGACGAGTTCGGCTTTGCAACGGCGCCGCTGATCGCGGCCGGCTGCATCATGATGCGCAAGTGTCACCTGAACACCTGCCCGGTCGGCGTCGCGACACAGGACCCGGTCTTGCGCAAGCGCTTCAAGGGCGCGCCCGAGCACGTCATCAACTACTTCTTCTTCGTCGCGGAAGAAGTCCGCGAGATCATGGCGCAGCTTGGCTACAAGACCTTCAACGAAATGGTCGGCCAGATGCAGATGCTGGACCGGACCAAAGTGATTGCGCACGCCAAGGCAAACGGTCTCGACTTCTCCAAGCTGTTTGCGAAGCCTACTGCTGCAAAGGGCGTCGCGATCTATCACGCCGAGCGCCAGAACCATCATCTGGAGCGCGTGCTGGACCGCAAGCTTATCGTTGAATCGAAAGCCGCGCTCGACCGCGGCGCGCCGGTTCGCATCCAGATGCCGATCAAGAGCGTGGACCGCTCGACTGGCGCGATGCTCTCCGGCGAAGTCGCGAAGCGCTACGGCCATGCCGGCCTTCCCCACGACACCATTCAGGTGCGCCTGAAAGGCACCGCGGGTCAGGCCTTTGGCGCGTGGCTCGCACGTGGCGTCACCTTCGATCTCGAAGGCGAAGCGAACGACTATGTCGGCAAGGGTCTCTCGGGCGGCAAGATCGTCGTGCGCCCGCCGGAAGACGGCGCGTTCGTGCCGGAAGAGTCGATCATCGTCGGCAACACGGTGCTTTACGGTGCGATCGAAGGCGAATGTTATTTCCGCGGCATCGCGGGTGAGCGCTTCGCGGTGCGTAACTCCGGCGCCATCGCGGTTGTCGAAGGCACCGGCGATCACGGCTGCGAATACATGACCGGCGGCATCGTCGTCGTGCTCGGCAAGACCGGGCGCAACTTCGCGGCAGGCATGTCGGGCGGCGTCGCTTACGTGCTCGACGAGGACGGCACGTTCGAGAGCCGCTGCAACATGTCGATGGTCGGCCTCGAGAAGGTTGTCGAGTCCGGCGATCCGGAGGCGATGCAACGCATCCTCGTGAAGGAACATCTCGGGGCTTACGACGCCGAGCGTCTCAAGCACCTGATCGAAAACCACGCGAAGTATGCGGGCTCCAAGCGCGCCGCCGGAATTCTGGCGGACTGGAACAACTATGTCGGCAAGTTCCGCAAGGTCATGCCGCATGAATTCCGCCGCGCGCTTGGCGAAATGGCAAAAATCGCGCAAGAACAGCCGCGTCTCGCTGCGGGGGCTTGAAGATAAAATGGGTAAGATCACAGGTTTCCTCGAGATCGAGCGCGAGGACCGGCCCTACGCGCCGGTTGCGGAGCGCATCAAGAACTACAAAGAATTTGTCGAGCCGCTCTCCGAGAAAGAGACGCGCGACCAGGCGGCGCGCTGCATGGATTGCGGCATTCCGTATTGCCATAACGGCTGCCCGGTGAATAACCAGATCCCGGACTGGAACGATCTGGTTTATCGCGGCGACTGGGAAGAAGCCGCGCGCAATCTGCATTCGACCAATAATTTTCCGGAAGTGACTGGCCGCGTCTGCCCGGCGCCGTGCGAAGCATCCTGCACGCTGAACCTCGAAGACACGCCGGTGAACATCAAGACCATCGAAGCCGCGATCGCCGATCGCGCTTACGAAGAGGGCTGGCTTAAGCCGCAGGCGCCGGCGACGAAGACCGGGAAGAAGATCGCCGTAATCGGCTCCGGCCCCGCGGGCATGGCCGCCGCGCAGCAGCTCGCGCGCGCGGGTCACGACGTGCATGTGTTCGAGAAGTTTCAGAAGGCCGGAGGCTTGCTTCGCTACGGCATCCCCGACTTCAAGATGGAAAAGCATTACATCGACCGCCGCGTCGAACAGATGCAGGCCGAGGGCGTCACCTTCCATTACGGAAAGCATGTCGGCGTGAACGCGGCGATTGCCGATATCGCGAAATCTCATGACGCGGTCGTGCTCGCGGGCGGCGCCGAAAAGGGCCGCGATCTGCCGATTCCGGGCCGCGAGATGGACGGCATTCATTTCGCAATGGAATTCCTGCCGCAGCAGAACCGCCGTGTCGGCAACGAAAGCCTCAACGGCGCAAAAGACATTCTCGCCGGCGGCAAACATGTCATCGTGATCGGCGGCGGCGACACCGGCTCCGACTGCATCGGCACTTCGATCCGTCAGGGCGCAAAATCCGTGACGCAGCTCGAGATCATGCCGATGCCGCCGGAAAAAGAAAACAAGCTGATGGTCTGGCCGGACTGGCCGCTGAAGATGCGTACGTCTTCTTCGCAAGAAGAAGGCGCAGAGCGCGAGTTCTCGGTGATGACACAATCTTTCATCGGCGAAGGCGGCAAGGTGAAGAA
>JAKFYO010000021.1 GCA_021730825.1 Hyphomicrobiales bacterium | reverse complement strand
GTCGATCTTGGAGCACGCGCCGCCGCGTTTCGCGCTCGTGGGCTTCTCGATGGGCGGCTACATCTCGCTCGAAATCCTGCGGCAGGCGAAGGAACGGGTGTTGAAGCTGGCGCTCGTCGATACGGCGGCGGCAGCCGACCGTCCGGAGCAGACCGAAAAGCGCCTCAAGAACATTGCGATGACCCGCGAAGGAAAGGCCGCTGAGCGCGAAGCGGCACTGTGGCCGATGCTTGTTCACGAGTCCCGCCTGAACGACGAAGCGGTGAGGAGCGTTATGAAGGAAATGCATCAGGAAACCGGCGCGGAGGTCTATATCAACCAGCAGACCGCGATCATGAACCGCGCAGATTCCCGTCCGATGCTGAAAGAACTGAAAATGAAAACGCTGATCGTGGTCGGCGACAGCGATCAGCTGACGCCTCCCGCGGCGGCAAAAGAGATGCATGAGCTTGTCGCGGGCTCGCGCCTCGACGTCATTCCGAATTGCGGGCACATGTCGACGCTCGAGCGGCCCGACCGGGTGACAAAACTCCTGGTGGAGTGGCTTGCGCAATGAGCAAAGGCGAGAATGACATCGCGAATGTAATCGCGCGCCCGCCGCTGATCGTGCTCGGAACGATAGTTCTCGCCTTCACGCTCGATTACTTTTACCCGCAGGGCCACATGGCGCAGACGGCTTCCGGCCTGCGCTATGTCGCGTCTTCCATTGCGCTTCTTTTCGCTTTGCTCGTGCTTGGCGCCGCGGCGAACCAGATGCGCAAGGCCGAAACCAACATCCCGACCTGGGAGCCGACGCTCGCGCTTGCGACCACCGGCGTCTATGCGCGTTCGCGCAACCCGATCTATCTCGCCTTCATCATCTTCCTGCTCGGCGTTGCAATGCTGTTAAGTTCCGACTGGCTGATGCTGCTGATCGTGCCGTTCGTGCTGATCATCCACTTCGGCGTGATCCGGCGGGAGGAGGCGTATCTGCTCGCGCGCTTCGGCAAACAGTACGCCGACTATATGAGCCAGGTGCCACGCTACATTTTCGGTATCTAAACTTCTTCAGTCGATCGGCAGGCCGACGTAGTTCTCCGCGAGCGCTTTCGCAGCCGCTTCCGACGAAGTGACGTAATCGAGCTCCGCGATCTGCCGCTTGCGGTCGAAGGCGCTGTCGTTCGGGTTCAAGTGCAGCATGGTCGTCATGAAGTAGGAGAAGCGCTGCGCCTTCCAGATGCGGTTGAGGCACTTCTTCGAATAACCCTCGATCAAGGAAGTGTCGTTCGATTTGTAGAAGGCTTCGAGCGCGCGCGAGAGAAACAGCACGTCCGCGGTAGCTAAATTCATGCCCTTGGCGCCGGTCGGCGGCACGATGTGCGCCGCGTCGCCCGCAAGAAACAGGCGCTTGTACTGCATCGGCTCGGTGACGAAACTGCGCATCGCGGTGACGCCTTTTTCGATAATGCGTCCCGTTTGCAGGCGCGTCTCGCCTTCAGGGCCGAGCCGCCGCTTCAACTCCGCCCAGATTTCTTCGTCCGCCCAGTTCTTCGCGTCTTCGTCCGGATCGCACTGGAGATAAGCGCGCGTAATCATCGGTGCGCGCATCGCGTAGAGGCTGAAACCCCGGTCGTGGTTGTTGTAGATCAGCTCGTGATTGACGGGCGGGGACTCCGCGAGAATACCGAGCCAGCCGAACGGATAGACGCGCTCGTATTCGGTGAGTACGCCGGCGGGCACGCTCGGGCGGCAGATGCCGTGAAATCCGTCGCAGCCGGCGATAAAATCGCAAGCGATTTCATGCGACTCGCCGTTCTTTTTGAATCGGATTGTCGGCTTGTCGCTATCGAGGTCGTGGACGGAAGTGTCGGAAACCTCGAATTCGATTCTCCCGCCTTGGCTTAGGCGCGCTTGAATCAAGTCTTTAACGACTTCATGTTGTCCGTAAACGGTGATGGTCTTGTTCACGAGTTGCTTGAAGTCTATGCGCCTTCCGACTCCATTGACTCGGATTTCGATACCTTCGTGGACGAGGCCCTGCTTGCGCATGCGCGCGCCGACGCCGAGTTCGTCGAGCAGATCGGTCGCCCAGTGCTCGAGCACGCCGGCGCGAATGCGCGCCTCAACGTATGCGCGCGAGCGGTTCTCGATGATGATGCAGTCGATGCCGAGACGCTGCAGCAAAAGCGACAGCGTCAGACCGGCCGGACCGGCACCGATAATTCCAACTTGGGTACGCATGGTTCCCCCGAACGTTCTTCTTTTGGGGTGAACCTAGCGTAATTCTGATGAGCCGGGTGGGATCAGCCTGGGTTAAGGCTGATCCTTTTCCGGCGGGGGTCAGGCGCCGCGGCGGCTTTCCGCAGCGTGGTTTGCTGCCAGCTCGCCGTTCGGGCTCGCCTGATTGACGGCTTCGGGGAGGTACTTGCTGAGTTTGTCGAGCACTTCGTCGACAGGGATTCCCATCTGCTTCGCGATCTGGCGGAGCTGCTCGTTGCCGAGCGCGTCCTTGAGCTGGCTCTCGTTGACCGGCGCGTTCTGGCCATTGCCGAGCCAGCTATCGACCTGCTTCTGGAGGCCGCCTTCCTGAAGCTGCTTCAACAGACCGCCGATCGAGCCAAGGTCGGTGTTCTTCAGAATCTGGCCGAAGATGTCCGGCAGTTGCGATTGCTGTTGCTGCGATACGTTGCCGTTGAGCACGTTCTTTAGAACTTCGCCGAGAATGCCGCCAAAAATACTATTCATGAGAAAGCCCTCCATCGCCGTAAGACTATGCACCCAGCACAGCGTCATGGCACTGTCCACACGGGACGTGACAGGCAATGTGGTCGCGGATTGTGGCCGCTCTGCGAAGGGAAGCACGGAATGAAGTGGAAGGTCGGCGCGGTCACGATCACGAAAATTGTCGAGATCGAAGGGGCAGGCGGCACGAAATTTATACTTCCGCAGGCGTCCCCCGGCGTCGTCCGCGAGATGGATTGGCTCATTCCGCGCTACGCTACGGCGGAGGGTAAGCTCAAGATGGCAATCCAGTCTTATGTAGTTGAAGCGAGCGGGCAGAGAATCTTGGTCGATACCTGTCTCGGCAACGATAAAGAGGGCCGTCACATTCCGATCTGGAATAAGCTGAACACGCCGTTTTTATACAAGCTGACGGAAGCGGGCTTCGCCCCGGAAACGATCGACACCGTGATCTGCACGCATCTGCATGTCGATCACGTCGGCTGGAATACGAAGCTCGTCGCGGGCAAATGGGTGCCGACTTTTCCCAATGCGAAATATCTTCTCGGCAAGACCGAATACGATTTCTGGAACGGCTTCGAGGAGAGCAAAGAGCAGAAGGCGATCTTTGCCGACTCCGTGAAGCCTGTGGTCGATGCGGGACAAGTGCAGTTGATCGCAAGCGACAGCCAAGTCACGGACGAAATCGGCACGTTTCCGACGCCGGGTCACAGCCCCGGCCATATGAGCATCCGTATTCGCTCGGGCGGCGAGGAGGCGGTGCTGCTCGGCGATGTCGCGCACCATCCGGTGCAGTTCGAGCATCCGGACTGGTCGTCAACCTTCGACAGCGACCCGAACGCCTCCGCAAAAATGCGGGAGGATTTGTTTGGTAAAATCGCGGGCACCAAGGTCAAGGTTTTCGGCGGCCACTTCGATCCCGGCTACGTGGTGCGGGCGGGTAAGGCCTTCAGGC
>JAKFYO010000188.1 GCA_021730825.1 Hyphomicrobiales bacterium | reverse complement strand
TGCGTGTGCCGCTTACTGCAAGGCGATCCTGGCGACGCCCTTCATGCATGAATGGATCGACGGCGCGAAGAAAGAGCCGGATGAGCTGGAAGAGCTGGATGTGGAGTTTTAGCGCTTAGCTTTTCCGCAGCACCGCGTAATAGAATTTCTGCACCGAGCCACCGGGTGTCTCATGCGCCTCGCGCTTTTCGGCCAAAAGATCGAAGCGTTCTCCCAGCCGCGCTGAAAGCGATTTCGCATCGTAACGCACGACCGAAAGACCGCTGCATTTCTCCGGCCCGTCCGGTGCAAAGCCGGAGATGATCGCAATGGCGCCCGGCGCCGTCGCTGCGTTCAGCGCGCGGATATAAGCATCCTGCGCAGCGTCATCGGTGAGAAAGTGAAACAACGCGCGGTCGTGCCAGACCGACCATTGCCGCTCCGGCTTCCATTCAGTGACATCCGCGACGATCCATTCGATATTCGAAGCATTACCGCCGAGGTTGTCTTTCGCCTTTTCGAGCGTGGCGGCGGAAATATCGAGCACCGCAAGATCGCGATAACTTTCCCGCAGAAGCTCTGCCGCGAGTGGCGACGCGCCGCCGCCAATGTCAATGACCGAAGAGTTTTTATCGGGCGCGTACTCGCGAATGAGCGCGAGCGAAAGTTCAGGCTTTGCTTGATACCAGCTCACGTCGGTTTCGCGCTTGCTCCGATAGACGCGGTCCCAGTGTTCGCTGCGCCCGGACACGGCGCTTACTGCACGCCCATCTTCATCAGCGCATAGGCCCCGCCGACTGCGATAGCGGCCGTCAGCAGGATCGAGCCGATCAGATAGGGCCAGAAGCCCGGCAGCGCGCCCCATCTGAAGGGCTCGAAAATGCGGACGCGTTTCTTTTCGCTGCGGTCCAGCGGGCGGCGCGGATTCATGTCTGGGTTGCTCATATAGCGAGAACGCCACCCTTTCATGGGTGGCGTCAAGTTTCCCTCCCTCGTCATCACCGGGCCGCGACACCCTGCGCGAAGCGCAGATGGTGGAGCGTGACCCGGCGATCCATACGGAAGGTCCACGTTTGCCGCGCTTCGTCATGGATTGCCGGGACAAGCCCGGCAATGACGATGTAATTTGCAGGGAGTTGGGGGAGGCACTACCGCGCACCTCCCCCGCGACATCGTCCCTATTGGCCCTGGAGACCGACGCCGATCGCTTGCCGCTTTCGCGGCAAGGCAATGCACTTTGAGTCTCGAGAAGAAAAATTCCGGAAGCCCGCGGGGAGGAATGTCGCGGGCTTCCGGTCGCCGATTACGCGGCTTTTTTGGCGCCGGTCGGAACTTCCGAGATCGTCTTCAGAATCTGCGAAGCGATCTGGTACGGATCGCCCTGCGAATTCGGACGGCGGTCTTCGAGGTAGCCCTTGTAGCCGTTGTTCGCGAAGCTATGCGGAACGCGGATCGAAGCGCCGCGGTCGGCAATGCCGTAGGAGAACTTGTTCCACGGCGCAGTTTCGTGCTTGCCGGTCAGGCGCTTGTCGTTGTCCGGACCGTAGACATTGATATGGTCATGCAAATTCTTTTCGAATTGCGCCATGAGCTTTTCGAAATAGTCCTTGCCGCCGACCGTGCGCATGTACTCGGTCGAGAAGTTCGCGTGCATGCCCGAGCCGTTCCAGTCGGTGTCGCCGAGCGGCTTGCAGTGGAATTCGATGTCGATGCCGTACTTCTCGGTCAGACGGAGCAGCAGGTAACGCGCGATCCACATTTCGTCAGCGGCCTTCTTGGAGCCCTTGCCGAAGATCTGGAATTCCCACTGGCCCTTCGCGACTTCCGCGTTGATGCCTTCGTGGTTGATGCCGGCGGCCAGGCAGAGGTCGAGATGCTCTTCGACGATCTCGCGGGCGACCGAGCCGACGTTCTTGAAGCCAACGCCGGTGTAATACGGGCCTTGCGGCGCCGGATAACCTTCGGTCGGGAAGCCGAGCGGACGGCCGTCCTTGTAGAAGAAGTATTCCTGCTCGAAGCCAAACCATGCACCGGCGTCGTCGAGGATCGTCGCGCGCTTGTTCGAGGAGTGCGGGGTCTTGCCGTCCGGCATCATGACTTCGCACATGACGAGCGCGCCGTTCTTGCGCGCTGCATCCGGGAAAACCGCGACCGGCTTCAATACGCAATCCGACGAGTGGCCTTCGGCCTGCATCGTGGACGAGCCGTCGAAGCCCCAGAGCGGAAGCTCTTCGAGTTTCGGAAAGCTGTCGTAATCCTTGAGCTGCGTTTTGCCGCGCAGGTTCGGCACCGGCGTGTAGCCGTCGAGCCAGATGTACTCGAGACGATACTTGGTCATAGGGATTGTTCTCTCAGGTTAGTGACTGTCCAGGGCACACCCGAACCGTCTCTGAGACCCCTACGAGCACTTTTTCACTGCCCGTAAAAAGGCACGCTCACGAAAACGGCACGAATGTCAGCCGGCGAGTCATACCGAGACGCGAAAATGACAGCCACAATTGCAGCCTCTTATTTGAGCAAATGTTATGCAAACGCTGCTTTTTTGTGAGGCAAAGGTAGACAAAACCGAGCAAAAGGAACTGAATCTCCCCATATCGCTTGTCCCAAGCGAATCTACTTTCGAGGAGATCACGAAGATGTCTGCACAAAACGAACGCACATCGGCGAAGATCTACCAGTTTCCCGTCCGCGGCCGTTTCGCAAATCCGAACGGCTACGCGCAGGACAATGCGCTGCCCACCGCTGCAATCGGCAGTGCCTGGTACCACGACGATGCAATGAAAGAAGAACAGAAGACGCGGAAGCACTAGTTTGTATTGAGCATGATCTTTTCCGAAAACCGGATTCCACTTTTCGGGATCATGCTCTAAGCGCCTTCTCTTCGGTCTACACGCCGAACACCGACCAGCCCATGCGGCGGGTAAGTTGTTCGAGTGCGACCCGTCCCAGATAAGAATTCCCGTTTTCATCCAGCCCTGGAGACCATACCGCGATCGACGCCTTACCGGGCGCGATCGCGAGTATGCCGCCGCCGACCCCGCTCTTGCCCGGCAAGCCTACGCGATAGGCGAATTCGCCGGAGCCGTCGTAGTGGCCGCACATCATCATGATCGAGTTGATTCGCTTCGCGCGCTCGGGCGTGACCACGTTCATGCCGGTCGCGGGATTGATGCCGTTATTCGCGAGAAAGCGTCCGGCCATTGCGAGCTGCTTACACGACATCGCAATCGCACAATGATGGAAATAGACGCCGAGCGTGAAGTGTACCGGGTTCTCGAGCACGCCGAACGATTTCATGTAATTCGCAAGCGCTGAGTTGCGGAAGCCGGTGCGCTGTTCGGAAGCCGCGACTTCGTCGTCGATCTTGATGTTGTTGTCGTCAGCCAGAAACTGCAGGAAGCGCAAAATGTCGCCGAGCGCCTCACGCGGCTGGCCCGACAGGATCACGTCGGTTACTGCGATCGCGCCTGAATTGATAAACGGGTTGCGCGGCTTTCCCTTCTCGTACTCGAGCTGCACGATAGAGTTGAAGGAGCTTCCCGATGGCTCGCGCCCTACCCGCTGCCACAAGCGGTCGCCAACTTTTCCGAGCGCCAGCGTCAGCGTGAAAACTTTCGAGATGCTCTGGATCGAGAACGGCACCTCGCTGTCGCCGGCAGAGGCGATCTCGCCGTCGTTGCCGATGACGACCATCCCGAATTTCTTCGGATCGACCTTCGCAAGCTCCGG
>JAKFYO010000353.1 GCA_021730825.1 Hyphomicrobiales bacterium | reverse complement strand
AATCTGCTCGGTGAACACCGGTTATGACACCGCGCCGCCGTCGGTTTTTTTTCTCACGGTCGACAAGGCGAAATTCCGCAAGCCCGTGCTGCCCGGCGATACGGTCGAATTTCACATGAAGCAAATTCGCAAACGCAAGACCATGTGGTGGTTTCACGGCGATGCGAAGGTGCGCGGCGTCACCGTATGCGAAGCCGAAGTCGGCGCGATGATCGTGGAAGAGTGAGCAGTCGTTCGTGGCAAAGATCGATGCAACTGCAAGAGTAGCAGACGGCGCCAAATTGGGCGCCGACGTTTTTGTGGGGCCGTATTGTATTATCGGGCCGCACGTCACGATCGGCGACGGCAGTCACCTTCTCGCGCATGTTTCGATCCAGGGCGTCACCGAGATCGGCGCGGGCGCGAAAATTCAACCTTTCGCTTCGCTCGGCAGCCCGCCGCAGTCGGTGCATTACAAAGGCGAAGCGTCGCGGCTCATCGTCGGCAAGAACTGCGATATTCGCGAAGCCGTTACGATGAATACCGGGACTGCCGGCGGACGCATGGAAACGCGCGTCGGCGACAACTGCATGCTGATGACGGGCGCGCATGTGGGCCACGACTGCATCGTCGGTAACAACGTAATTTTTGCGAATAACGCGACGCTCGGCGGCCATGTCGAGATCGGGGATTCGGTTTTCCTCGGCGGTCTCGGCGCGGTGCATCAGAATGTTCGCGTCGGCGAAGGCGCTATCCTCGCAGGCATGGTGGCGGTCCGGCACGATGTTATTCCTTTCGCGGCGCTCGCGCAGAACGGCAAGCTGGGCGGCCTGAACCTGATCGGTCTGAAGCGGCGCGGTTTCAGCCGCGATACCATTCACAAAATTCGCGCGGCGTATCGCGAACTGTTTTTCGGCGAGGCAAATCTCAGCGACCGGCTGGAAATTGTCGCTGCGAAATACGCCGACGATCCGAGCGTGCAGAAGATCGTCACTTTCATCCGGCAGGCCGGAAAGCGCCGGATCAGTACGCCCCGGTCGCACGACGGCGGAGACGACTGAACGTTGAACAACGCTGTGCCATCTTCGCAAGATGCGAACGGGTCGACACCCGTTGCGATTATTTGCGGAGGCGGAGCGTTTCCGGCGGCTGTCGCCGATGCCGTCACGAAGCGCGGACGCGAAGTATATCTTTTCCTGCTGCGCGGATTTGCCGACCCGGCACTCGAACGCTACCCGCATGAATGGGTGAAACTCGGATCGCTCGCGAAGTTCGTGCGCGTCACCAAGAAGCGCGGCGGAAACGAACTCGTTATCATCGGCAGCGTGGTGCGGCCAAGGCTTTCGCAAGTCGGCTTCGACTGGAAATCCGCTCTGCTTCTGCCGCGGATCGCGAAGATGTATCTTGGCGGCGACGACACGCTGCTCAGCGGAATTGCAAAGATTTTTGCGCAGAATGGGTTGACCCTGCGCGGTCCTCATGAGGTTGCGCCGGAAATTCTTATGCCGGCGGGACTCGCCACGAATCTCGAGCCGGATGCGCAGGAACGCGAGGACATCGAAGTGGGCGGGAATTTACTGCGTGCAATCGGCGCCTTCGACGTCGGACAGGCCGTCGTGATTGCAGGAAGGCGCGTCGTCGCGATCGAAGGCGCGGAAGGCACCGCGGAGATGCTTGCCCGTGTCGCCGAGATGCGGCGTAACGGAAGGCTCAGACTCCGCGAGCGTGAGGGTGTGCTCGTTAAGCTGCCAAAACCGTCACAGGATCGCCGGGTCGATCTGCCTGCAATCGGTCACGAAACCATCATGCAGGCGAAGGGCGCGGGGCTCGCGGGCATCGCGGTTGAGGCGCAAGGCTCGCTGGTGCTCGATCCGCAGCAGTTCATCGAAGACGCCGAAGCCGCCGGTCTTTTCGTTACCGCGCTGCCGGCTGCCCCACGGACGAAGGCCTGATGGAAATCTATCTCGTCGCGGCGGAAGCGTCCGGCGACCGGCTGGGCGCGAGCCTGATGGCCGGGCTGAAGCGCAAGACGGCTTCGGTTATATTTCGCGGCGTCGGCGGCGACGCGATGCAAGCGCAGGGCTTAGCCAGCCAGTATCCGATGAGCGACCTTGCGGTGTTCGGATTTGCCGACGTCATCAAAGGCTTCTTCCGGCTGAAACGGCGGATCAACGAGACGGCGGACGCCATCGTTGCGAGCAAACCCGATGCCGTCATCCTGATCGACAGTTTCGGTTTTAGTTTTCGGGTTGCCAAGCGCGTGCGCGAGCGTGCGCCTAAAATTCCGATCATCAAGTACGTTGCACCGCAAGTATGGGTCTGGCGGCAAGGCCGCGCGAAAGCGATGCGGCCCTATTTCGATCATACGCTTGCACTGTTTCCGTTCGAACCCGAAGTACACCGGAATCTTGACGGGCCGCCTTGCACGTATGTCGGCCATCCCGTGCTGGAGGAGTTGCGCGATCTGCGACCTAACGCAGAAGAAAGCGCGCGGCGTGAGCAGAAGCCGCCGTTGCTTGTCGTCATGCCAGGGAGCCGACGCTCTGAGCTGCACTCGCTGATCGCGACCTTCGGCGATGCCGTGGCGGCGCTTACCAAAACGCACGGACCATTCGATTTGGTGTTGCCGACATTGCCTAGCCTTGAGGCGCAGGTCCGTGATGCGGTGAGCTCCTGGCCGATCCCGCCGAAGGTTGTTGTGACGGAAGCGGAGAAGTTTGCGGCGATGCGCAGCGCCCGCGTAGCGATTGCGGCTTCGGGAACGGCGACGCTCGAGCTTGCGCTCGCGCGGGTACCGCATATCGGCGCTTATCGTGTCCGCTGGTGGGAAGCGGCAATCGGCAGGCTCATGGTGAAGGTGAAGATGGCGCTCTTGCCGAACATTCTCCTCAACGAGCCGGTGGTACCCGAACTTTTGCAGGAAGACTGCACTGCTGAAAAAATCATCACCGCGGTCGCCCCGCTGATCGAACAGAGCGGCGCGCGCCGATCGCAACTCGAAGCCTTCGAGCGGATCGATGCGATTCTCGCAGTGCCGGAACCGCCGAGCGACAGGTCTGCCGCCATTGTCTTGGAATTGCTGGCAAAATCCCGTGCAAGGCAGCCCTAGCAAATCGGCAATAGCCGGTTAACCATCGGTTCGCTAGATTACATAGTGATTTCTTGCTGGCGAGGACGCGCCAGCGTGATGGGGATTCCCTGCAATGAAAGCGGGCCGCGCAGCGATCGCTGGCGTTTGCGGATACGTTCCGCCGGACCTGCTCACGAATGCTGAGCTTGCGGAGATGGTCGATACCACCGACGAGTGGATCACCGAACGCACCGGCATCAGGCAGCGCCATATTCTGAAGGGCGAAGGTCTCGGCACATCGCATATGGCGGCCAGGGCTGTACTCGGTCTCATGGAAAAGACCGGTGTCAAGCCGAACGAGGTCGATCTTCTGATTTGCGCGACCACGACGCCGGATATGGTGTTTCCCTCGACCGCCAATCTCGTGTGCGACATGGTCGGCATTCGCGGAATTGCGAGCTTCGACATTCAGGCGGCTTGCTCCGGTTTCGTTTATGCAATGACCATTGCAAAGCAGTTCGTCGAAAACGGCACGGCGAAAACCGCAATCGTAGTCGGTGCCGACAAGATGTCCTCGATCATCGACTATACGGATCGTGCCACATGCGTCTTGTTCGGTGACGGCGCGGGCGCGGTACTGATCCAGCGTTCGGAGAACGGCACGGGGATCATCGACACGCAGCTCGGCTCGGAT
>JAKFYO010000355.1 GCA_021730825.1 Hyphomicrobiales bacterium | reverse complement strand
TCTCGTTCCTGCCTGCAACCGGACGCTTCGATCCGCAATATCGCACCTCGGCATCCTTTGCGGCGCGCGCGCGTAAACTTTCCGAGGCGCTGGAGCGCGCGCAATGAACAAAGGCAATTTCATAGCTCCCGCTATCTCCCTCGGGCTTTTAATCGCGGCGTGGGAAATCGCCGTCCGGGTTTTCGCGATTGCGCCGCAGGTCCTGCCCGCGCCTTCGCTGATCCTGCAAACGCTTGCGGCAGATGCACGCTTGTTGTTCGGATCGCTGCTCGTTACCTTACGGATCACCTTCGCAGCGCTTTTGATTGCGGCCATTACGGGCGTCGCACTCGCGATTCTTTTTGCCGCTTCGCGTTTTGCCGAGCGCGCGCTGTTCCCGCTCGCGGTAATTTTCCAGGTGACGCCGATCATCGCGATCGCACCGTTGCTCTTGATTTATCTGGAACCCGCAAGCGCGGTGCTCGCCTGCGCCACTCTGGTTGCCTTCTTTCCGATCCTCTCGAACACGGCGCTCGGTCTTGCGTCCGCCGACCGGCAGTTGCGCGATCTGTTCGCGCTCTACGACGCGGGCTGGTGGAAGACGCTTTTGCATCTGCGCCTGCCCACGGCACTTCCCTATTTCCTCGGCGGGCTTCGCATCGCGGGCGGCTTGGCGCTGATCGGCGCGATCGTGGGCGAGATTGCGGCGGGCAGCGGTGGTGCGGGCTCGGGGCTTGCCTGGCGCATCATGGAAGCGGGCCACCGCGTGAACATCCCGCGCATGTACGCAGCACTAATTCTGATCGTGTTCGCGGGTCTCGCAATTTTCGCGTTGCTGTCATGGCTCCAGCACCGCGCGCTGCGCCGCTGGCATACGAGCGCGATGGCAGCCGAATAGTTAGCCGGCGCTTTTCAGCTTCCGCTCGCGAAGCTTCCGCGTAAGGCGAGCCCATGCGCGGCGATAGGGCGCCGCTGACAAAAGGTGCTTCGATAATTTCGAATCGCGGAATTTCTGCTCGAGCTCGCGCGCGTGGTTAGGGAATCGAAACCAGCCGGCCTGCGGCGTTTCGATCCGCCTGAAGACCTGCGCGGCACGAAGCGCTTCGCTTGGGACCCATTCGAAGCCGGCCTTCTCGGCCATCATGCGCAGGCTCTCGTAAGCAAAGCCATGCACATGCGCGAAGTGAAACATGCCGGTCGGCGTGCGCTTCTCGGCCATGTTCGGCACGGCGACATAGAAATATCCGCCGGGCGCCAGCAGCGAATGCACGAGCTTCATGCTCGCAAACGGATCCCGCAGATGCTCGAATACATGGAAAGAGTGGATCAGATCGAATTTGCGTCCGCCGAAGTCAATTTTCATGAGCGGCGCGATGTGAACCTTCACGCCATAGCTGCGCTCTGCGTAACGCGCGAACCCGACACTCGGCTCGACGCCTTCGACTTCGAAACGGAGACGCTTGGCTTCCGCAAGAAATTCGCCACCGCCCGCGCCGATATCGAGCACGCGCGCACCCGGCTTGATCAGTTGCGATAAATAAGAAAGCCGCGCCTTTGCACCTGCCATGCCGCGCTCGATCGTCTTCGGCGTCGGCTCGAGCGTGCTCTGGTAATGCAGCCGGTAATGATCGGTGTAGTAGCGCTCGAGCTCCGCATCGGTCGGCATCGGATCGACACGGATCAGCCCGCAATGCGTGCAGATGACATTCGTGAGCGGGTTGAGCCAGCGGTCGCGCGTGCCGATCACAGACTTGTCGCTGCTGCCGCAAAGATTGCACGCAATCTTCTCGCCGACGTAATGAAACGGGCGATAACCGGGCACGATTTTGCTCAGAAACGACATCGAAACGCGCTGCCAATGGAGAAAGAGGCGCTTTCATAAAGGGGATTGCGGCGCTGTCAAACCGGCACGCCGAGCCATGCGCGAAATGGGCTCCCCCGGCTGCCCTCGCCGGTCTAGGTTGCACCAACCAGAAGGGTTCCCGAACACCATGCCCGTCGACCCGCGCCCATTGCGCGAACTTCCCGCGCTTGGCGATGCCCGCGCACGCTTCATCGGCATCGCGCTGATGTGCGCCGCGCTATTCTGCTTTGCGATCCTCGACACCACCGCGAAATGGCTGACCGGACATCTGCCGACCTTGCAGGTGGTCTGGGCGCGTTACGCAAGCCACTTCGTGATCGGATTTATTTTCGTAAATCCGTGGACCGTGAAGAACCTCTTCACCACACAGCGCCCGTGGCTGCAACTCGGCCGTTCGGCGCTACTGTTTCTTTCGACCGCGATCAATTTCATCGCGCTGAATTTTCTTCAGCTCGACGAAACGACCGCGATCATGTTCACGACGCCGTTCTTCATTGCGCTGTTCGCGGGACCATTGCTCGGCGAGTGGATCGGGTGGCGGCGCTGGATCGCAATTCTGATCGGCTTTGCGGGCGCGCTGGTCGTGATCCGGCCCGGTTCGGGCGCGCTGCACCCGACCGCGTTCCTGTCGCTCGCAGGCGCGTGCTGTTACGCGCTCTACAACATTTCGACACGCGCGCTTGCGCCCTATGATACGACGCAGACCACGATTACGTATTCGGCGCTGGTCGGCGTGCTGGTCGCAACCATTCCGTTGCCATGGGTTTGGCAGACGCCGACCGAGCCTCTGGTTATCGGCGGCATGGTGATCGTCGGACTGTTCGGCCTGATCGGACACACGTTCCTGATTATCGCGCACCGCTACGCGCCGGCGGGCGTGCTCGCGCCTTTCATCTATTTTCAGATCATCTGGGTTTCGGTCACGAGCTTCGCCGTATTCGGCCACCTGCCGCACGGCTGGACTATAATCGGCGCGTTGATCGTGATCGCGTCCGGCCTCTATCTTCTGTATCGCGAAAAGAAGATGAAAGCCGAGGCGTCGCTCGAAGCGCAGACGGACAAATAACTCAGGGCAGCGTGATCAGCGTCGGTAAAAGACCGATGTCGTGGAGATATTCGAAAGCTTCCGCGAGTGGAATAGAAAGTAGAAAAACACTCGCGTCCAGCGCGGTGATGCGAACCAGCCGCGGATTGACTTCCACCTTTTCGACATCGCGCCAGAGCGAGAAATCCGGAAACAACCGCGGCACTCGCGCAACATATCCCGCGTAGGTCGCGCCGAACCGCTCCCCGAGCACCTGTTCTTCTTTCAGGATCACAAGCAGGAACACGAAGTAAGCGACCGCCCCGGTGACGATTGCGAGCGTGAAGCTGCCGAGCTGCGCTCCCACGCCAACCGCGCCGATGATCGAGAGCGTGTAAAGCGGGTTGCGCACCACCGAATAGGGTCCGTCGATAACAAGCGCCTCGATTTTCCGCCCACCAATATAGAGTGTGCAGAGCATTCTTCCGCAGATGCACAATATGATCAGCCCAAGACCAAAAAATTCTATCGCCTCATGCAAAAAAGACCCGCTTGGCCAGCGGGAATCGCCGATCAGTACGAAGGCAATTCCTGCTACGATAAAAGCGAGCAGCACGCCCTTTCGGATCGACTGCACCGAGGTAAGATTGATAGAACGGCTCTGACTGGAAGACATTACGGCACGCCCCCTTGAACGCCGAACCTTTCGGCGCGGTTTGAGGTTTTCTTTGGGCGGGCAGCCTCCCACCCTTCGCGCGGAAGAAACAGAAACGGAAAACACGCCACAATGACCAAGCCTGACCTTCTGATTGCAAGCCCGATGATGCCGATGATCGAGGAGCAGCTTGAGCGGCACTTCAATGTCGAGCGCCTCTACAA
>JAKFYO010000168.1 GCA_021730825.1 Hyphomicrobiales bacterium | reverse complement strand
TCGCTCGCGCTGCTCGTGCCGCTCATCGCTGGCGACATGATTTCTTCGCGGCAATGGCTTGCTGCCGCGCTTTGCGCAATCTGGTCTGGCCGGCTTGGCACGCACATTCTCACGCGCACGCTTTCCGGCGGTGACGATCCGCGCTACGCGCAACTGAAGAAAGAATGGAAAAAAGACGTGCAGTTGCGACTGTTCTGGTTCCTGCAAATTCAGGCGCTCTGCGGTTTTGTGCTTGCGCTGGCCGTGTTCATCGCCGCTCAGAACCCGCTGCAGGGCCTGCGCATCATCGATTGGATTGGTGCAGCGCTTCTGATCTTTGCCATTGCTGGCGAAGGCATTGCCGACCGCCAGCTCAAGACATTCGTTGCCGAGAAAAAGAACAAGGGCAAAGTCGCGGATACGGGACTGTGGTCTTACTCCCGGCATCCGAATTATTTCTTCGAGTGGCTTGGCTGGTTTGCTTACGCGCTGATCGCATTCAACGCTACCGGAAATTACTGGTGGTGGCCGCTCACGCTGCTGGCACCCGCGATGATGTATTGGCTTCTTGTTCATGCGTCCGGCATTCCTCCGCTTGAAGAACACATGCTGCGCAGCCGGGGAGCCAAGTTTCGCGCCTATCAGAGCCGCGTGAATGCGTTCTTTCCTGGACCCCGTCACGAGCCGATCAAGCCGAAGCGAAAGGCGAAAAGGAAATGAGTGTCGTCGAACGCGCTACCCGTTTTGTCGAGTCTACCGCGCTACCCGATTTTGTATTGCGCGCGGGCATATTCGCGCTGGTCGATCGGACGCGACGTCATCTGAGTGCTCTGCCGATCGTGGATGAGCGCTTCGCGCGGGAAATGGACAATTATCCGGTCGCCGAGCACACGGCGGAGGCGAATGAGCAGCATTACGAAGTGCCCGCGGAATTCTTCGCGCTCGTGCTCGGGCCGCGCCGTAAATACTCCTCGTGTCTCTACTTGAAGGAAAACCAGACGCTCGAAGGCGCGGAAATCGATGCACTGAAGGAGACGGTGAAACACGCCGAACTCACGGATGGGCAGAAAATTCTGGAGTTGGGCTGCGGCTGGGGTTCGCTCTCGCTGTTCATGGCGGAACGTTACCCGAACGCGCAGATCACGTCGGTTTCGAATTCCGCCTCGCAGCGCGCTTACATTGAAGGCGAGGCGGCAAAGAAGGGTTTGACCAACCTACGCGTCATCACTGCCGACATGAACGTGTTTCAGATTGAAGAAACGTTCGACCGTGTCGTTTCCGTCGAGATGTTCGAGCATATGGCTAACTGGCGCGCGCTGCTGTCGCGCGTGCGCGGCTGGTTAAAGCCTGAGGGCAAGGTTTTCATCCATATCTTCACGCACAAGTCGCAGCCTTATCGTTTCGACAGGAACGACAAGTCCGACTGGATTGCGCAACATTTCTTCACGGGCGGCATCATGCCTAGCCATGAACTGATCCGGCATTTTCCCGATCTCTTTCAGGTCGAGAAGGAATGGAAGTGGAGCGGTTGGCATTACCGGCAGACCGCGGAGCACTGGCTGCAGAATATGGATCGCAACGACGAGGAAGTAAGCCGTATTCTTCGCCCGGTTTATGGCGATCAGGCCGACCTCTGGAAGAACCGTTGGCGGATGTTCTTTCTCGCAACGTCGGGCTTGTTCGGCTACGGCGATGGCCGCGAGTGGGGCGTCAGCCACTATCTTCTGCGCGGCGTGTGAGCGTGCTCCAAAACTACCATGCTTACGTCGAGCATCGCGAGCCGTTCGCAAAAGCGGCAAACAAGATTGCAATTTTTATCCTGAGCAATCAGCCGTTCTATCCGCTCTATATTTACATTCTGGTCGGCGGACGCTTCTGGCCGGCGCTGTTCACGCTGATCTCGTCGCCGTTTTATGCGGCGGTACCGTGGCTGATGCGGAGAAATGATCTTGCTGGCAAGTGGCTGCTGATCGCGGCGAGCATCGGCAACACGCTGCTTTCAATCAAGGTGCTCGGGCCGGAAAGCGGGATCGAGTTGTTCTTCTTTCCTTGCGCCGTTCTCGGCGCGTTGATTTTCAGCGGCAAGGAAACGAAGTCGGCATGGATTGCTTCGGCTTTGCCGATTGCGCTTTTCATCGCGCTTCGTGGACGTTACGGCATGCCGCTCGAAACTTTCTCCGGTGCGGAGTACGGGACGCTGCTCACGCTTCACGCAATCAGCGCAGGCGCGATTTGCGTATTTATATGCTTCTCAATCGCTTCAGCATGGAAGAAGCGCTAGCGCATCGCGCGCTCGACCCAGCCGGAAATCAGGTATCCGGCCGCCGCCGACGTTCCGCTTACGAAACTGCCCCAAATCATGTCGATCACGGTCAGTTTTGTGTCCCAGATTTTCAGGGTTGCCTGATTGGTCAGGTCGTAGGTCGCGTAGGCGAAGAAGCCGAACAGCGCTCCGTAAAGCAACGCGTCGGTCCAGTTTCCGCTGCGTATGCCGGCCGATACGCCAAAGATTACGAGCGCCACGCCATACAGAAGATAGAAGATGATGGCAGGTGCGATCCTGAATTCGGGTGCGAGGATGTCTTTAAGGATCGGTTTGTACAGCGTGTTAGCCGTCGAAGAGAGCCAAACGAAATCAATGGCAAGAAATACGATCAACGTCGCAATATAGGCGGTGATATATCGAACCATGAAGGCCTCTAGGATGACGCGGGGTGGGCTTCCGTCTATCGTAACCCCGAAAGTGCCCGGAAAGATGCAGCCGGCAAGCAAATAAGAAGAGCGTAGTTCAATGTTGTCCAAGTCCGAACGAGCCAAAGCCACCGCCATCCTGATCGAGGCCGAACGTACCAAGAAGCAGGGCAAGCAGCTTTCCGTGACCTTCCCGAAGATCGATATCGAAGACGCCTATGCGATCCAGCAGGAAGTCACGAAACAAAAGCTGAAAGCCGGCCGCAAAGTGATCGGCCACAAGATCGGGCTGACCTCGAAGGCGATGCAGCAGTCGCTCGGCATCAACGAGCCCGATTACGGGCATCTGTTCGACGACATGCTGGTAGCGGACGGCGCGAAGCTGAAGTTCGAGGACTATTGCGTGCCGCGCATCGAGGTCGAGCTCGCTTTTGTGCTCGGCAAGCCGCTCAAGGGTCCGGGCGTTGGCCTGTTCGATGTCTTGCGTGCGACCGAATACATCGTGCCGTCCCTGGAGATCATCGACGCGCGCCTTATCAATCCACGCAAGATTTTCGACACGGTTGCCGATAATGGTGCCGCTGCCGGCATTGTGATCGGCGGTAGCGTGATGAAGCCAGACGATTTCGACATGCGCTGGGCTGGCGCGATCCTCTACAAAAACTCCGAGATCGAGGAGACCGGACTTGCTGCCGGCGTGCTCGGTCATCCTGCGCTTGGGATTGCATGGCTTGCGAACAAGCTCGGCCCGCGTGGCGTGACGCTGAAGCCAGGTCATATACTGTTATCGGGCTCGTTCACGCGCCCGGTGCATGCTGCGAAGGGCGATACGATCCATGCGGATTTCGGTCCGCTTGGCGGGCTTGCCATCCAGTTCGTCTGATCAAAGGAGAACGTCATGGCTCTTGAGATGAGTGGCGAATACGACCTGCCGCAGAAGCGCGAGCTGGTCTGGAAGGCGCTGAACGATCCTGCAATCCTCGAGAAGTGCATTCCCGGATGCGAGACGCTCGAGAAAATCTCCGACAATGAGTTTCAGGCAACCGTGAAGCTCTCGATCGGACCGGTCAGCGCGCGTTTCAAAGGC
>JAKFYO010000228.1 GCA_021730825.1 Hyphomicrobiales bacterium | reverse complement strand
GAGGCAACGCTGAATCCGACCAATCCCCGTGATCGCGCCTCCGACTGGGAAGCGGACGTTGTAAACCAGTTTCGCGAAAACCAGACCCGCCTGGAAATCGTCGGCGAGCGCGAAACGTCGGCGGGCCGCGCGCTATACATGGCCAGACCCATACAGATAAAAGCCCAGGCCTGCCTGGTCTGCCATAGCACCGTGGATGCCGCTCCAAAGACGATGATAGATATGTACGGGCCAGCCAATGGTTTTGGCTGGAAATTGAATGAAATTATCGGCGCCCAAATTGTATCGATCCCGTTGTCCGTGCCTATCAAGAGGGCAGATGAAACTTTCAAGGTATTCATGATTTCGCTGACCGCTATCTTTGCGTTTATCGCGATTGCCCTGAATCTCATGTTAATGTTCATCGTGATCCGGCCCGTAACGCGGCTGTCGAAGATAGCCGACCAGGTTAGCCTCGGCAAAGGCGACGCTCCCGATTTTGTGATTAAGGGCAAAGATGAGATCGCGGTCTTGGCGGGTTCTTTCAGCCGCATGCGCACGAGCCTTGCGCAGGCAATGAAGATGCTGGACGAATGATTTTCCAGGCCGCGCCGACAATAACACCGCAGGTTTATGGCAGAACTCGACCAACTCGGAAAGTACAAGGTTCTCGAAGTCCTTGGCAAGGGTGCGATGGGAGTCGTTTACAAGGGATTTGACCCCCTTATAGAACGCTCGGTTGCGCTCAAGACCATCCGCAAGGAGTTGATTGACCAGCATCTTGCCGGCGAGATCGTTGCAAGGTTCAAAAACGAAGCGCAAGCCGCAGGCAGACTTACCCACCCAGGAATCGTCGCGATATACGATTACGGCGAGGATGAGAGCGCCGCTTACATTGCGATGGAATTCGTGCAGGGAAATTCCTTGCGCGACTGTCTTGCGCGGCGCGAGTCATTTAGCCTGACTACTATTGTAGGTTTCATGGGACAACTGCTGGGGGCGCTCGACTATGCCCACGAACACGGCGTTGTGCATCGGGACATTAAGCCTGCCAACATTATGGTGATGACCAACGGCAGGCTCAAGGTTGCGGATTTTGGAATCGCGCGCATCGACAGATCCAGCCTGACCATCGTCGGCTCTGTGATGGGAACGCCCAGCTACATGTCGCCGGAACAGTATGCCGGACAGACCGTGGACCGGAGAACCGATGTCTTTTCCGCCGGGATTGTATTTTATGAATTGCTGACCGGGCGCAAACCATTCGAAGGGTCGCCCGATACGATTAGCTACAAGATTTGCCATGAACCGCACCGCCGGCCCTCGGAATTGAGGCCCCCCGGGGTGCCAAAAGCTTTTGACGCCGTGATGGACAAGGCCCTGGCGAAGAAACCCGAAGACCGTTATTCCACCGCCAGGGAATTTGCCGATGCAGTGCTGATTGCCTTCGAACAGCGCGAGCACACGCCGGAAGACGAGGCAACGGATCTCGACGCCGCGGTGGCGGTAGAACGGGATACTCCCATTGTCCAGCCCCAAGCAAAAGACCCGGGATCCGATGTCAAAAACCTGCGCGTAATTGAAGAGTTGTTCGCTCCGCACGTAGGTCCGATCGCCAGGGTGCTGATCAAGAAAGCTGCAAGTACCGCCACGGATGGACGCCAGCTCGTTAGCCTGCTGGCAGAAAGCATCAGTGGCGAGCAGGGGAAAAAAGCGTTTCTGGCCGAAGCACTTGCCAGGCTTCCAGCGCTTGCCACTTCGCCGGGTCAAAGCAATCCGGGAGGCGCTGACATCAACGTCGCATTACAGCCACACAAGCCCGAAGACGTTGAAAAGGCGGCGAGCCGACTCACACCCTATCTGGGGCCCATTGCCAAAGTCGTGACAAAAAAAGCCGCTGCGCGTACTGCCGATCTAAAAATGCTTTACCTGCAACTGGCAGACAGTGTTCCTGATGCCGAGAGCCGCAAGAAGTTCCTGAAGGACGCAGGGTACGGCTAGCCTCCCCTGCCGCTGGCGAGGCAGCCGGCCTTATCCCAATTCTCGTTACCGTCGTGGTGGGTGTAATTGCGAACAACCTAACGCTGAATGTTTTTCTCAGGCGCCTGAAAATATTGCTACGCTGCTCACGGCTATCTCGCTTTTGAGCGCGTTGGGATCGTAATTTGAAAATCTTTCTGGATTTCGATGGCGTGCTGCGGCGTGTATCCTCGCCTAAATCACGGCTCGACGCCGACTGTGTCCAACATCTTGAGAGCGCGGTCCTGTCCCATGCAGAAGCAAGCGTCGTCATCGCCTCGACCTGGCGGTTGGTGCATCGCATCGACGATCTGCGGCGTCTGTTTTCCGCGGAGTTCGCCACGCGCATCGAGGGCGTAACTCCCGATCTGCCCGATGCCGAGGAGTATGTGCGACAGGCCGAAATTCGCGCTTACCTTAGCCGCAAAGGTCTGCACAGTGCGCGCTGGGTCGCGATAGACGACGATGCGGAGCAGTTTCGATCCGATGCGCCACTGATCAGGGTCGATCCCGCGCTGGGCTTCGACAATCATTGCGCGCAAAAGCTGCGTGTGTGGCTGGCGCAGAGTTAGCGTGATAGCCGAACTCGGGCTACGCGGCAGAATACTTCCATGCAAACCTCGTTGAGGATTTTTCTCAGTGCGCTGACGCTCGCGCTGTTCGTCTCGTGTCCGGCGAGTGCCGGCGAAGCGGAGTGGGCAGCCTATATGGACGCGGCTACGACCGCATACCGCGCAGGCGACTACGTCACTGCCACTACACGCCTTGAAGCCGCATTACGCGAAGCAGAAACCTTCGGCATCGGTGATTCCCGCCTCGCGAGGACGTTAAACAACCTGGCGCTGGTGTATGACTCGCAAGGGCGCCACGCGCAGGCCGAGCCGCTGTACCGTCGCTCGCTTTCAATCGCGGAAAAAGCCCTCGGTCAAAATCATCCTGCGGTCGGCGCATTGCTGAACAACCTTGCCAGGTTGTATAAAGATCAGGGGCGCTATACGGAGGCAGAACTGTTGTACCGACGCTCCCTGGAAATCAGGGAAAAGGCGCTGGAACCAGAGCATCCGGATGTCGGGCAGTCGTTGAACAACCTTGCGGAGGTGTACCGAACGCTAGGTCGCTTCACCGAAGCCGAGCCGCTTCTCCGGCGCTCCCTAGAAATCCGGGAAAAGACACTGGGGCTAGATCATCCGGATGTCGGACAATCGTTAAACAACCTTGCATTGCTTTATTTAGATCAAGGGCACTTCAAAGAGGTCGAGCCGTTCTTCCAGCGCTCGCTGGCGATCAGGGAAAAAGCCCTGGGCCCGAATCATCCGGATGTCGGAGCGTCGTTGAACAATCTTGCGTCCCTGTATCAAACGCAAGCGCGCTTTGCCGATGCTGAGCTGCTCTTCCAGCGCTCACTGGCAGTCTGGGAAAAGAATTTCGGCGTAGATCATCCAGATACGGGTACGGCATTGAGCAACCTTGCATTCTTGTATCGAGAACAAGACAAGCTGCACGAAGCACTGGCGTTTGCTCGACGTGCAAATACGTCGCTCGCAAGACGCTTTACGGCAGATAGCGGCATATCCCGCCGCGGCATGCTCGCGGAACAGAGAAAGCGCTCCGCCAATTTCGAGTTTCACGTGACGTTGCTTGCCGCAGTCGCGGAGCAAGGAACACAAGCGCGCATCGAGATCGTACGGGAAGGATTTGACATCGCGCAGCTTGCCCGCGCGAGCGATACGGCAGAGCAAGTGGCAAAGATGGCGGCACGGCATGCGG
>JAKFYO010000091.1 GCA_021730825.1 Hyphomicrobiales bacterium | reverse complement strand
GTGGGTCTTCGCTACGACAGCCGGAAAGGTAGGTATCCGGCTGATGATTCGAGGTTCGTTTCCAACGCTCTAAACACCGCTGTCCCTCATTCGGGGGAAGCCGAATCCGCGGCGCGGCGATAATTATCGATGCGTCGGCATTGTCCTTCCTATTATACTTATTCATTGGATGCCGAAGACGTTTGCGACCGGGGGATTGCAAGGCATCTATTGTGACGATCGGGCTGCCCGAAAGGGCGGCCCTTATTTTTTACCGGCCGGCGGGTTTAAGTAGGCAATGAACCGGAGCTTTATCCCACTCGTCGCGGCAATTCTGCTTGGGACGATTGCCGCCCACGCAAATCCGAAAGAGCCTTTGGCTGCTCGCGAGACATGGTCCCTTTCAGAGCGCGATAGATTGGCGGCGGCGAAAGCGGAGTTCGAGGCGCTCGACCGCGACGAGGTGATCAACAATTTCGCTTGGCATGGGCAGGACGGAGCGGAGGGTCTCCTGATTATCAGCGGCCAGTTTCCGAGCCTGTACGGAATGGGTGGTTGCCGGCGGCTCGTGCATATTGTCCGGCATCCCGGCGATGGCGGCGTGAATGCAACGTTCGACGGCGTGGTCTGCCGGGATTGGGAAGGCAAATGGTCGGTGCGCGAGCAATGAAACGGCGTTTGCTATTCCTGTTGTTTGCAATCGCCGCTGTTTCCGCCAATTCAACCGCGCTTGTGGCGCAGCCGGTAGCCGTGAGCGGCATCATTGCAAAGCAAGAAACCGACTTGCTTAGCCACGATGACAAGCTTGCCGCTTACGATGCCGAGCAGGCGGTGCTTGCACAGAGCTGGGGAACGACCGGCTATGACTGGAACGGCCCAAACGGCGCCTACGGTACGATTATTTCCGGCACTTCGATTGCGCAGGACGACCGCAAGGGCCAATGCCGCCGCTTCATTCACATCATCCACCACGCGAACGACGGCGGAGCGAACCCGACCTTTCAGGGCACCATCTGTCGCGCCGCCCCTGACGATCCTTGGGTGAGGAAATAGCCGCTTTTTTGTGGTATCAGGGTAGGAATGACTCGGCTTGGGACAGGCCGACTCGCTTTCAAAGCCCTGTCCCCTGCGCACAGCGAGCAACGCTGCAAAAACCCGCAATTCCCAAGGGCTTTTCGCCTTGACGTACCCGGCTAGCCGAGTCTAAAACCCGCCCAACTTGCAGACAGGCGGTCGGATCCGCCGATTAGCGCAACAGCGCAGATCAAGGGCTCCGAGACGCTGTCTCTGACTACTGAAGACGTCAGATAGGGTCGTATGACCGGTCGGGGAAACCCGAAACCGGTCCTCTGTGCAGACAAATGAGCGCTTTTCCGCGCGTCACGCGGAATGAGCGCGCGTTTTGTTTGCTCGTTTTTTGATGCTGCCGGGGCCGGACGCGGCTTTGGCGAACAAGGGTGAAGGCCGAATGCCTACGATTAACCAGCTCATCCGCAAGCCACGGACGCCGCCGCGCTACAGAAATAAAGTGCCGGCGCTCCAGTCGAGCCCGCAGAAGCGCGGCGTTTGCACGCGCGTCTATACGACGACCCCGAAGAAGCCGAACTCGGCGCTTCGTAAGGTCGCGAAGGTTCGCCTCACGAACGGCTTCGAAGTGATCGGTTACATCCCCGGTGAGGGCCACAACCTTCAGGAACACTCGGTGGTGATGATCCGCGGCGGCCGCGTGAAGGATCTTCCGGGCGTCCGCTACCACATTCTCCGCGGCGTCCTCGATACGCAGGGCGTCAAGAACCGCAAAAAGCGCCGTTCGCTCTACGGCGCGAAGCGTCCGAAGTAAGGACACGAGATATGTCACGCCGTCACCGCGCAGAAAAACGCGAAACTCTTCCCGATCCGAAGTTCGGTTCGGTTGTCGTCAACCGCTTCATGAACGCGGTGATGAAAGAGGGCAAAAAGTCCGTCGCCGAAGGCATCGTTTATGGTGCGCTCGAGCAGATCGAAGCGAAGGCGAAAACCGCTCCGCTTACCGTTTTCCAGACCGCGCTCGACAACGTCGCGCCGTCGGTCGAAGTCCGCTCGCGCCGCGTTGGTGGTGCGACCTATCAGGTGCCCGTCGAAGTGCGTCCGGACCGCCGCCAGGCACTCGCGATCCGCTGGCTGATCACCGCCGCGCGCGAACGTAACGAAAAGACGATGGTGGACCGTCTGTCGGGCGAATTGCTCGACGCAAGCAACAACCGGGGCAACGCAGTCAAGAAGCGCGAAGACACGCATCGCATGGCCGAAGCGAACCGCGCCTTCTCCCATTATCGCTGGTAACGCCGAGCACCGGCCGAGGATTTAGAGATGCCCCGTAATCATAAAATCGAAGATTACCGAAACTTCGGTATCATGGCGCACATCGACGCCGGCAAGACGACCACGACCGAGCGGATTCTTTATTACACCGGCAAGTCGCACAAAATCGGCGAAGTTCATGACGGCGCCGCGACGATGGACTGGATGGAGCAGGAGCAGGAGCGCGGCATCACGATCACGTCCGCTGCGACCACCGCGTTCTGGAACGACAAGCGTCTCAACATCATCGACACTCCAGGCCACGTCGACTTCACGATCGAAGTGGAGCGTTCGCTTCGCGTGCTCGACGGCGCCGTCGTCGTGCTCGACGGCAACCAGGGCGTCGAGCCGCAGACCGAAACCGTCTGGCGTCAGGGCGACAAGTACAAAGTCCCGCGCATCGTGTTTGCGAACAAGATGGACAAGACCGGCGCCGACTTCTTCAAATGTCTCGACGACATCGTGAAGCGTCTCGGCGCGAAGCCGATTGCGATCCAGTTGCCGATCGGCGCGGAAAGCAACTTCAAGGGCGTGATCGATCTCGTGAAGATGAATGCGATCGTCTGGCAAGACGAGTCGCTCGGCGCGAAGTTCGATGTCATTGAAATTCCGGCCGATATGCTGGATCAGGCGAAGGAATATCGCGAGAAGCTGATCGAGGCTGCCGTCGAACTCGACGACGCCGCTTTGGAAAAGTTTCTCGAAGGCGTCGAGCCGGACGAGGCGACGCTCCACAAGCTCATTCGTAAGGCCGTGCTGACCAGCGCCTTTTATCCGGTGCTCGCGGGCTCCGCGTTCAAGAACAAGGGCGTACAGCCGCTGCTCGACGCAGTTGTTGCGTATCTCCCTTCGCCGCTCGACGTTCCGGCGATCAAGGGCGAAGACGCGCAGGGCAACGAAGTTCTCCGCAAGGCAAACGACACCGATCCGCTCGCGCTGCTCGCGTTCAAGATCATGGATGACCCGTTCGTCGGCACGATTACGTTCTGCCGCATCTATTCTGGCACGCTCGTCTCGGGCACCGGCGTTGTGAACTCGACGCGCGAAAAGAAAGAGCGCATCGGCCGCATGCTGTTGATGCATGCGAACAACCGCGAAGACATCAAGGAAGCATTCGCTGGCGACATCGTTGCGCTCGCGGGCCTCAAGGAAGTCCGCACCGGCGACACGCTGTGCGACCCCGACAAGCAGGTCATTCTCGAGCGTATGGAATTCCCAGAGCCGGTCATCGAAATCGCGATCGAGCCGAAGTCGAAGGCCGACCAGGAAAAGTTGGGCGTGGCACTCGCAAAGCTCGCGGCCGAAGATCCGTCGTTCCGCGTTTCCACCGATCAGGAATCCGGCCAGACCATTCTCAAGGGCATGGGTGAACTTCATCTCGACATTAAAGTCGATATCCTGAAGCGCACCTATAAGGTCGACGCGAATATCTGTGCGCCGCAGGTTGCGTATCGCGAAAAAATCTCGAAGCCGACCACCATCGACT
>JAKFYO010000193.1 GCA_021730825.1 Hyphomicrobiales bacterium | reverse complement strand
CATTGCGGCATCCGCGCGCTGAAGCGCGGCGGATAAACTATCCTCCGGCGCGAGCATCGCGCCGCCGATGGACACACTAACGTCGAGTTTGTTGCCGCCAACTTCGAAAGATGCGCCGTCAACAAGGTCTTCGAGCGAACGCATCTTCGCCGTCATCTGCACCGCATCGAGATTCCAAAGCACCAGCACCAACTCATCGCCGCCGAGCCGCGCGGCGAGATCGGATGCGCGCACGCTGCCGAGCAGCAGGCGGGCGATTTCCTGCAACACCACATCGCCGGCGGCATGCCCGAACCGATCATTGATCGGCTTGAAGCGGTCGAGATCGAGATACAGGAGCGCGGCACTGCCGCCGTACCGCTTGAGATAGGCAATGGCCTGCGCGAAGGCGCGCTCGAAACCGCGCCGGTTGAGCAAGCCCGTAAGCGCGTCCTCATGCGCGGATTTTTCGAGTGCCTCGATTCGCGCTTCGGATCGTAAGAGCTGATCGCGTAGCCGCTCGATTTCGGTGGCGAGTTGAGACTGCGCCGCATCGGGCGAAGCCCGCTCGCGCGAGGTTTGACGCGGCGCGGCGTTCCGCTGCGCGTGGGATAGCCCTTTGTTCTGCGGCTTTTCTCGCGGCATTAACGATTTGCCTCGGCCCTTGCCCGACTCTTCTTGCAAGCAATGCACCCTCTCCTATAATCCCGCGCTTTCCAAGCTATTGGGGCAAGCAATTAATGGGCGCGGGAAAGCCGGCCGTCGCGATCATCATGGGCAGTCAGTCCGACTGGGAAACCATGAAACACGCGGCACAAGTGCTCGAAGGTTTCGGCATCAAGCATGAAAGCCTGGTGGTTTCGGCGCATCGCACGCCGGAGCGGCTTTACACGTTTGCAAAATCGGCGCGCGACAAGGGCTTCAAGGTGATCATCGCTGGCGCCGGCGGTGCCGCGCACTTGCCCGGCATGGCCGCTTCGCTGACTGCGCTCCCTGTCTTCGGCGTGCCCGTGAAATCGAAGGCGCTGAAAGGCGTCGATAGCTTTTTGTCGATCGCGCAGATGCCCGCGGGTATTCCGGTCGGAACCTTGGCGATCGGCGAGGCCGGCGCGAAAAATGCGGGTCTTTTAGCCGCCGCGGTGCTCGCGCTTTCTGATAAGGTACTCGCGAAGAAACTCGACGCATTCCGCGCCAAGCAAACCAAGAAAATTCCTCTGAAACCGAAATGACGCGACCGAAATGACCGTTCTGCATAAACCGCTCGCGCCGGACGCGACCATTGGAATTCTTGGCGGTGGCCAGCTTGGCCGCATGCTCGCGCTGGCCGCGCACGAACTCGGCTTCCGTGTGCATATCTATTCGGACAAGAAGGATTCCTGCGCGTTCGACGTCGTGAGAAATTCCACCTGCGCGCCGTTCGACAACTGGGCGCGGCTCGCGGACTTTTTGAATACGGTCGATGCCGTCACCTACGAATTCGAAAACATTCCGGCGGAGACCGCGGCCTTCGTTGCCGCGCGCAAGCCGCTATTTCCAAGCGCCGATGTTTTGGCCACCACGCAGGACCGCGTCGCGGAAAAGAAGTTTGTCAATTCGCTGAAGATTGCGACGGCACCCTATGCACCCGTCAACACCTCGACCGAATTGTCGGCGGCATTCGCGAAGATCGGCATGCCGGCGATCCTGAAGACCGCGCGCATGGGCTATGACGGCAAGGGCCAGGTGAAGCTGGATAAAGGCGACGATCTTGGCAGCGCCTGGCGCTCGATCGGCGAAAAGCCGGCGGTGCTGGAAGGCTTCGTGAAATTCGAGCGCGAAATTTCGGTCGTGATCGCGCGTGGCGCGGACGGCAAGACCATAGCCTTCGATCCTGTCGAGAATGTGCATCGCGATCACATTCTTCATACTTCCACCGTGCCCGCGAAAATCACGCCCGCGCTCGCAAAGGAAGCGGTTAATATCGCAACCAAGATTGCAAAAGCGCTGAACTATGTCGGCGTGCTCGCGGTCGAAATGTTCGTCGCCAAGAAAGGCGCGAAGCGCGAATTGTTAGTCAACGAAATCGCGCCGCGCGTGCATAACTCCGGTCACTGGACCATCGACGGCGCAACCGCGAGCCAGTTTGAGCAGCATATCCGTGCGGTCGCAGGCTGGCCGCTGAATGCAGCCAAGCGCATCGGCAAGTCCGTCGCCATGACGAACCTGATCGGCGATGAAGTGCTCGGCTGGGAAAAACTTGCGAAAGAACCCGGCGCGTCAGTTCATCTCTACGGCAAGGGTACCGCGAAGGCCGGCCGCAAGATGGGGCACGTGACGCGGGTGAAAATTTAGTTTCGTCGCCGACGTCAAACAAACAGCGGAACGAAAGCTAGAATCCACAACACGATTGGTATCAGCCGCAAGAAGGCTGGCATCTCCTTGCGCCTGGCGCTCGCAACAATAAAGAACAGCGTCGCGGCTAAAAGTGCGCCAAGCACCAAGAGCCCCGAAAAGAACCCGCACAGGCCATCACCACAGTTGCGATTGAAGTAGTCGAGCAATCTCATCGCTGGCAAAGGCGACAGAGACAAAACGATCGCAATGATCGCGTTGGTGGGGCGTACTGGCATCGCTACGCCATCATCGGCTTCATCACCGCATAAAGCGCGTTCTTGGCTTCAAACCCGATGCCGGGAATGTTCGGCATCTTCACACGGCTGTCCTTGACCGGCGTGTCGTCGGCGAATCCGCCGAACGGCGCGAATACCTGCGGATAGGATTCATTGCCGCCGAGGCCGAGGCCGGTCGCGATATTGAGTGCGAACTGATGCCCGCCATGCGGCACGCAGCGGCGCGGCGACCAGCCATGTTGTTTCAACATCGCAAGCGTCCGCAGATATTCGACCAAGCCATAAGAGAGAGCGGGGTCCATCTGGAGAATGTCGCGGTCCGCCCGCAGGCCACCGTGGCGGATAAGGTTCCGCGCATCCTGCATCGAGAAGAGATTTTCTCCGGTTGCAATCGGACCCGCATATTCGGTCGCTAACGCCGCATGCAAAAGGTAATCGAGCGGATCGACCGGCTCTTCATACCAGCGCAGGTTCAGCGGCTGGATCGCCCGCGCATAGTCGAGCGCCGTTTGCAGGTCGAAGCGGCCGTTCACATCGACGCACAACTTCTGCCCGTCGCCGCCGACAACCTTCAGCGCCGCCTCAATGCGCGCCATGTCTTCTTTTAGAGGCACGCCGCCGATCTTCATCTTCACGGTGGAGTAGCCGAGATCGAGATACTTCTTCATCTCGTCAGAGAGCGATTTCAATTCTTCGCCGGGATAATAATAGCCGCCGGCTGCATAAACCCACGCGGTGTCGTCGGCCTTGCCGCCATTGTAACGATCCGCGAGCAGCTTCCAGAGCGGCACGCCTTCGGCTTTTGAAACCGCGTCCCACAACGCCATGTCGAGCACACCCACAGCAACGCTGCGCTCGCCATGTCCGCCTGGCTTCTCGTTCTGCATCATCGCAGCCCAGGCTTTCGCCGGATCGATGAAGCCGCGCTCGTCTTCGATGTTCTTCGCGTCTCGCAGGCGCGGAATGAAACGCTCGCGGAGCAATCCTTGCGGCGCGTAACGGCCATTGGAATTGAAGCCGAAGCCCACGACCGGCTTGCCGTCGCGCTTCGCGTCGGTCTCGATTGCGACCACGCTCGCGGTCATGGTCGAGAAATCGATGAAGGCGTTGCGGATCGACGACGCGATCGGAACGACGATGTCGGTGATTTTCGTGATTTTCATGAGCCGCGAAATAGCAAACCCGTCCGGCCCCGTCACCGCGCATTGCCGCATGGCGCTATGCG
>JAKFYO010000230.1 GCA_021730825.1 Hyphomicrobiales bacterium | reverse complement strand
CCAGGCTGGCGATCCTGAACTTCGCATGTGCATGCGGTGAGCGAAGCACCGCCGCGCGCAACGCATTCTCCGGCACGCAGTCGGCAACGAACTTGCCCTGCCCCATGACCAGCGGCGGATCTTCGAGACGCGTATGCGGTTGCCCCGCGCCAAACTTCAACGGTCGCATAAGATCACTCTATCAGGATTTTGCGCGTGCAGAACGCGGAGGATTTGCGGGCGGCGTTTTGCGCAAGCCGATAGTGCGCGAGACGACATAGAACACCGGAGTGAAGATCAGGCCGAAGATAGTGACACCAAGCATACCGAACACCACCGGCGTACCGAGCGCCTGCCGCAGCTCGGCACCGGCGCCCGTGCCTAACATCATCGGCAGCACGCCGAGAATAAAAGCGAGCGACGTCATGATGATGGGACGAAGCCGAAGCCGCGCAGCCTCGACAGCCGCGTGAAACGCGTCTTCGCCGCGGTCCTCGATCTGTTTTGCAAACTCGACGATCAGAATCGCGTTCTTGGATGCCATCGCAATCAGCACGATGAACCCGACCTGCGTGAGAATGTTGTTGTCCTGCCTCCAGAGCACGACGCCAACGATGGCGGCAATCAGGCACATCGGCACGATCAGAATAACCGCGAGCGGCAGCCGCAGGCTTTCGAACTGCGCGGCGAGCACGAGGAAGACGAACACCGTCGCGAGAATAAAGACGTAAATCGCGGTATTGCCCGCGCGCAACTGCTGGAAGGCGAGCGTCGTCCACTCGAACGAGTAGCCTTGCGGCAATACTTCCGAAGCCAAGCGTTGCATGATCTCGATCGCCTGCCCCTGGCTGTAGCCGGGCGCCGCCGCACCATCGAGTTCGGCCGCCGGATAAAGATTGTAGCGAGGAATGCGATACGGGCCGGACCGGTCTTGCACAGTAGTAAACGAGCCGAGCGGTACGGTTTGCCCCGTCGCGTTCCGGACGCGAATTTTCAGCACATCTTCTGCGCTCAAACGATCGCCTGCTTCCGCTTGCGCGGTCACGCGGAACGTGCGGCCGAATAGATTAAAGTCGTTGACGTAAGACGAACCGATATAGGTCTGCAACGACGAGAACACGTCGGTGACGTTGACGCCAAGCAGTTGTGCTTTCTGACGATCGATATCGAGATAAAGCTGGGGCGTCTGCGTTTCGAACAGCGAGAATACCTGGCTCAAGCCCGGCGTCTGCGCCGCCCTGCCCATCATCTGATAGACGACGCCCTGCAACGCGACCGGTCCGTTGCCGGAGCGGTCCTGTACCATCATGCGAAAGCCACCGGCGTTGCCGATACCCTGCACCGGGGGCGGCTGCACGACTAGGACCAGCGCTTCCTGGATGCCGGAGAGCTTCTGGAACAGTTGCGCCTGCACCGCGGCGGCGGTTCTCGTCGGATCACCCGCGCGTTGCGCGAACGGCTCCAGCACGATGAAAATCGCGCCGGCATTCGAAGCTGTCGTGAAGGTCGCGCCGCTGAAGCCGACGACGTTCAATGCATGGATGCCGGGAATGGTGCGCGCAATCTCGGTTACCTGCTTCATGACCGCATCGGTGCGCCCAAGTGCTGCGCCCGGCGGTAGCTGAACGACAGTGATGAGATAACCGCGATCGTGCTGCGGTACGAAACCCTGCGGCGTGCGCGCAAACTGGAACATGCCGAAAACGACGACGCCGACATAGATGATCAGCATGATGCCGACGATGCGTACCGTGCGCAACGCGAGCCAGTGATAACGGGCCGAGAACCAGTCGAAGCCGAAATTGAAGTAGCCGAAGAACTTGCGCACGTAGACTGCAAGCCCCGTCGGCTCTTTGTGACTATGCGGCTTTAATAGGAGCGCGCACATCGCCGGCGAAAGCGTCAATGACACCAAGAGCGAGATCGCGGTCGCGCTGATGATGGTGAGTGCGAACTGACGATAGAACTGGCCCGTGATGCCGGTAACGAAAGCCGCCGGCACGAACACGGCTGCCAACACGAGCGCAATCGCGACCAGCGCACCGCCGACCTCATCCATGGATTTGTGCGTCGCTTCTTTCGGCGCCATCCCGGCTTCGATGTTGCGCTCGACGTTTTCGACGACGACGATCGCGTCATCGACCACGATGCCGATCGCCAACACGAGTCCGAACAGCGTGAGGTTGTTGATTGTAAAGCCGAACACCGACATCAGGAAGAGTGTGCCGATTAGCGAAATCGGAATTGCCAGAATCGGAATGACCGCCGCGCGCCAAGTTTGCAGGAACAGGATCACGACCAGGATCACGAGCAAGATCGCTTCCAGCATCGTCTCTACAACCGCGCTCACGGATTCGGAGATGAACTGTGTCGGATCGTAAATGATGCTGTATTGGACGCCGGACGGAAGTTGCGTTCCGATCTGCCGCATCACCTGGCGGATATTGTTCGCGGTCGAAAGCGCATTCGAGCCGGGACGCTGGAACATCGCGATGCCGACGGCTTCATTTTTATTGAGATAGAAGTTGGTGTTGTAGTCCTGCGCCGCCAATTCGATCCGCGCGACATCCTTAAGCAACACATTGGCATTTGCCGTGGTCTTCACGACGATCTTCGCGAATTCGTCCGGATTTGCGAGACGGCCTTGTGTCGTGACGATAACCTGAAATTCGCGGCCGGCGTCGACCGGCGGCGCATTCAGAACGCCGCCTGCGACCTGCACGTTCTGGCGCTGAAGTGCGGTAACGACGTCGCTCGCGGTCATGCCCAACGTTTGCAGGCGGCCCGGATCGAGCCAGATCCGCATCGCATAATCGCGGCTGCCGAATACCGTGATCGAGCCGACGCCGTCCACGCGCGCAAGCACGTCCTTGATCTCTAAGTTGGCGTAGTTCGAGACGAACAGCGCGTCCCGCGAATTATCCGGCGAGTATAAATTCACGATCAGCATCAAGTCCGGCGACGACTTCGTCACCGTGACGCCGATATTGCGAACTTCGGCGGGCAAGCGCGGGTTGGCGATGGCAACGCGGTTCTGCACCTGCACCTGTGCCTGATCGAGATTGGTGCCAAGCTCGAAGGTGACGGCAATACTGAAGGTGCCGTCGGCGTTCGAATTCGATGACACATAGAGCATGCCTTCGACGCCGTTGATCTGCTGTTCGATCGGCGCGACCACCGTCTCCGCGACGATGCTGGCGTTCGCGCCGGGATATTGCCCGGCGACGTTGATCACCGGCGGCGCGATTTCGGGATATTGCGCGACCGGCAGGCGGATGAAGCTCACCGCGCCCAGGATCACGATGATGATCGAGACGACGGACGCAAAAATCGGCCGGTTGATGAAAAAGTGCGAAATACCCACGAGCCGGTGCCTTACTTTTTCTTCTGCTGCTGTTGTTGCTGTTGCGCCTTCATCTCTTCTTCGGTCAGCGGCGTCACTTTTGCTCCTGCGCGCGCGCGCATCAGTCCGTTGACGATGACGCGGTCGTTCGCCTCAAGGCCGCTCTTCACGACGCGCAGTTTTCCCTGCAACGAACCCAACTCGATGTATTTCTGCCGCACGGTGTTCTCGGCATCGACGACGTAAACGAATTTACGAACCTGCTCGGTGCCGATCGCGACGTCGGGAACCAGCAATGCTTCGTATTCAGCGGAGCCGGGAATTAAAATCCGGCCGAACATGCCGGGCGTGAACAGCGCGGTCGCATTCGCGAATTGCGCACGTCCGCGGATCGTGCCGGAGTTCGTATCCACCGCGTTATCGACAAAGTCGATGACGCCTTTATGTTCAAAACTTTTCTAATCAAGCAGGCGCAACTCTACCGGCAATTTCGTACCGCGCTCGTC
>JAKFYO010000135.1 GCA_021730825.1 Hyphomicrobiales bacterium | reverse complement strand
GGGTCTGCGTCGTTAGCAGGCCCTGATAGTCGCCCTCGACGAGGAATGTGAAGTCGTTGGTGCGAACCGGCACAAAGACCGCGCGAGCGGTCACGCCGACAGCGGCACGTTGCGTGTGATCGGCGCCGACGACGGGACCGGTGATATAGCTGCCGAGCCAGTAGTTCTTGCCGAAGGTGCGAATGCCGAACGCCGAGCGGTTATCGCCTGCCGCTATGTCAACCGCGAGAGTTTGCGCCGTGGCACGCTCCATGAAGAGAATGTTGTTCGAGCCGACCTGTTCGTCGAGCGTATAGGGTACGTCCATGTAGCCCGCTTCGATCCAGGTGTTTCCGAATCCACGATATTGAATGAACGCGTTGTTCAGTTGTGCCGCACCGTCCTGCGTGCCGCCGAATTCACCTATCAAAGTCCAGTGCCAGTCGCGGGCGAAATTGCCCGTGAAGCCGATGCGGGCGCGGCGGGCGTTGAATCCGTTGTGCGGGTTCTGCGGCGCGGTGAGCGCGGACGACGGATCGTAGCTGTAGGCCGCGAGATCGAGATGGAAGCGTCCGGTCAGGTAAACGCAATTGTATTTGTCGAAGGTGCAGATGCCGGGACGATTGCCCGAGGTCATGTCGAGGATCGGTCCCGCGGGACCTTTCTTCTTCGCTTTGATTGCGGCAACGTCAGCGGCTGAGACGGCTGCCGAGCGTTCTTCCTGATGGGTGACGCGGCCTTGCAGCGTGTCGACTTTTTTCTGCAACTGGATGAGCTGCTGCTTCATCGCTTCCAGTTGTTCTTTCGTGGGCGCAGCCTCCTGTGCAGCCGCGGTGCCTGCGAGCAATACAGCCGCAAGTGTCGCCGCCGGAATGCTCCAAATTGTCGATTTCATTTTTAACCCCTCGTTGGCGGACCAACCGGCGCAAGTCCGCGCATTCGCTGCGAACGAATTCGCTCGCCGCGTTTTTCTTTCTCAAACTTCGGACGCCCGGCTTGACCCCTTGGGAGCAGGGCGTTGCCCCGCAGCCTCCCGATCGACCCACCGAACGCTTTGCAAAACCAGCCGGTTTCCGGCTTTGCGCGGATTACGCTAGGAAGCGTTTGTAACGGTTTCGCCCCAATTCAATGACAAGCCGTTTGCGGTTCGCTCGTGTGATATATAGGCCACGTAAATAACGGCGTGTTGCGCGTTGTGCGCGCGCATGCCGCAGCCAAAGGTAAAACGATGACGAAGTTCGGTCCGTTCTCTCTCGCGATGTTCTCGGTAATTCTACTTTGTACTGAAGTCGCACACGCGCAGCGGCAGGTGCCGGTCAGCCGCGGCGAGATCGCGTTGAGTTTTTCCGCTACCGTGAAGAAGGCGGCGCCCGCGGTCGTCAACGTCTATGCGCTGAAGCGCGGGACGCAGCGGCCCAACAATCCATTCATGGACGACGAGTTCTTCCGCAAATTTTTCGGCGGGGCGCCTTCGCAGGGAATGCCGATGGAGCGCGTGCAGCGCTCGCTCGGCTCCGGCGTGATCGTCCACGACAGCGGGCTAGTCATCACCAATCATCACGTGATCGAGGGAGCTACCGAAATCCGCATCGCGCTCGCCGACCGCCGCGAATTCGAGGCCGAAGTCGTGTTGCGCGACCCGCGCTCAGACCTCGCGGTGCTTCGTATCCAGCGCAGCAAGGAAAAATTCTCGCCCATTGAGATTGCCGACTCCGACGAGGTGGAGGTAGGCGATCTCGTGCTTGCGATGGGCGATCCGTTTGGCGTCGGTCAGACCGTGACGCAGGGTATCGTTTCCGCGACCGCGCGAACCCGCGTCGGCATTACCGACTTTCAGTTCTTCATCCAGACCGATGCAGCAATTAATCCTGGCAATTCGGGTGGGGCGCTGGTCGATATCAATGGCCGCCTGATCGGCATCAACACCGCGATCTTCTCGCGCTCGGGCGGCTCGCACGGCATCGGCTTTGCGATTCCGACCAACATGGTCAAGGTTGTGATTGCGTCCGCGCTTGCGGGCAACAAGCTCGTTGCGCGTCCTTATTTCGGTGCGCGCTTGCAGCCGGTAACGGCCGAGATCGCGGAAAGCCTCAATCTGAAACGGCCTGCCGGTTCACTGGTCGCGAGCATCACGCCGAACAGCCCGGCGGCAAAGGCGGGTTTACGCGCGGGCGATGTCATTCTCGAAGTGGATGGAGTGGCGGTCGATGATCCGGCATCGCTGAATTATCGTTATGCGCTGAAGACCATCGGCAGTACCGCAACGCTTGCGGTCGAGCGCAACGGCAAAAGTACGTCGCTCACCATCCGTCTTGAAGCAGCACCCGAGCGGCAAGCCGACGAAATCCAGATTTCTACGCGCTCGCCGTTCGAGGGCGCACGCGTTTCCAACTTCACCGCCGAAATCGCGAACCGCCTGCGTGCAGACCCCGGAAGTGCGGAAGGTGTCGTCGTCATCAACATCGCGGATGGATCGACTGCACAGCGCGTCGGTCTTCGACCCGGTGACATTATTCTCGAAGTCAACGGCACGCGGATCGAAAGCACCGGCGATCTCGAGAAAGCGGCGCGGCAGGATGCGCGCGAGTGGCGGCTCACGATCTCGCGCGGCGGGCAGAAGCGTAACGTCGTGCTGCGCGGATGAGTGCTAAGCGCACCAGCAGCGCTTCCTCTTCTCTCTTCGAGGCGGCGGGTTTTGCAGACGACGCGCCGCGTCCGCTTGCCGACAAGCTGCGGCCTCGCACGCTCGCCGAAGTTGTTGGGCAGAAGGCTCTGATCGGACCAGACGGTGCGTTGACCAGAATGCTGGAGTCGCGCTCGCTCGGCTCGCTGATCTTCTGGGGACCGCCAGGTACGGGCAAGACCACGGTTGCGCGTCTGCTTGCAAGCGAAACCGAGCTGCACTTCGAGCAGGTGTCTGCGATTTTCTCCGGCGTTGCGGAACTGAAAAAGTTCTTCGATGCCGCACGGGCACGCCGGGATATCGGGAAGGGCACGCTCCTGTTCGTGGACGAAATTCATCGCTTCAACCGAGCGCAGCAGGATTCCTTCCTGCCGGTGATGGAAGACGGCACCATCACGCTGGTCGGCGCGACGACAGAGAATCCGTCCTTCGAATTGAACGCGGCATTGCTTTCGCGAGCGCGTGTGCTCGTGTTCAAGTCGCTCGACGAAGAAGCGATTGGCGAACTGCTCACGCGGGCTGAGGAAGTCGAGGTGAAAAAGCTTCCGCTTGAGGCGGAAGCGCGCATGACGCTGATCCGCATGGCGGATGGCGATGGCCGCGCGTCGTTGACGCTTGCCGAAGAAGTCTGGCGCGCCGCGCGAAAGGGCGAAGTCTTCAATTCGGAACGCCTGCAGGAAATCGTGCAGCGCCGCGCGCCGATCTACGACAAGTCGCAGGACGGCCACTACAATCTGATTTCCGCGCTGCATAAAAGTGTACGCGGCTCCGATGCGGATGCAGCGCTTTATTATCTCGCGCGCATGCTCGATGCCGGCGAGAATCCGCTTTATATCGCGCGTCGCGTTGTACGCATGGCGGTCGAGGATATAGGGCTTGCCGATCCGCAGGCGCTCGCGATCGCAAATGCAGCGAAGGACGCTTACGATTTTCTAGGGAGCCCTGAAGGCGAACTCGCGATTGCGCAGGCGGTGATTTATCTCGCCACCGCGCCGAAATCGAACGCGGCTTATGTCGCTTACAAGAGCGCTATCCGCACCGCGAAAGAGGCCGGTTCGCTGGTGCCGCCGAAACACATTCTGAATGCGCCGACGAAGCTTATGAAAGAGGAAGGCTATTCGGAAGGCTACGAATACGATCACGAAGCCGAGGGCGCGTTCTCCGGGCAGGAT
>JAKFYO010000083.1 GCA_021730825.1 Hyphomicrobiales bacterium | reverse complement strand
TGCTGAAATGAACCACGACGAGATCGCCGCTGCTCAGCGCGCGGCGCGCGAGTGGATGACTTCGCACTAAAAGAACTCGCCACTAAGCGAAACGAAATAGCGGCCTTCCGTTGGGGTTATGGGGCGTGGGCTGTTCGTGGAAGTGGACCGGCGACGCAAAGAAGCGCCGGCCCCTTTTGCTTTTGTAGTGACAGGCCGGTGAGGGGTAACCCGGCGTAATTGCTGGTTTTTTTTGTTGCCTGTACGCCACACCTGCCGCGATTTACCCGGAAAAGACTTGTTTCTATTGACCCGGACGGCCTGAACGGGCCCCATGCCTCGAAATAGAAGGACGGGGCGATTCAATGGTCGGGCCGAAGCATTTTCTTTTGGGCGGTGTTGCGCTTTTGGCGCTGACTGGTTTCGCAGCGGCGGCCGATATGCCGATCCGCGCGCCGCAACAGGTTTTCACGAAAGCTCCTGCGGCCGGTTTCTCCTGGCAGGGCCAGTACATCGGTATTCACGGCGGCTATGCGTGGGGCAGTAACGACGTGAACGTGCTCGGCACTGTCGGCGAGGTATCTCCGTCACGCGGCGTTGCCGGTTTGCAGATCGGCTACAATCATCACCTCTCGCGCAACTGGGTCGTCGGCTACGAAGTCGATGCATCGTTCGGCGATCTGAACGACTCGGCGGTCATCGGCGGAAACCTGACCCCGGTCGAAATAAATGCATTCGGCACGGCGCGTGCGCGCCTGGGTTACGCAACCGGACCGTGGTTGTTTTATGCGACGGCAGGTATGGCGTGGGCGAACACGAACCTGACCGGCGTTGGAGGCATTGCCGCGTTCTCTCGTCCTCATGTCGGCTACGCGATCGGTGCCGGTATTGAGTACGCCTTGTCTCAGAACTGGTCGGCTAAGTTCGAATATCTGTATGCCGATCTCGGCGAGACGAATTCGCTTATCGCCGGTGCCACCATCAACACCGATCTCACGCTCAGCACGGTTCGTGTTGGTTTGAACTATCGCTTTGCGAACTGGGGCCCGGCAACGGCAGCGAATTACTTCACTAAGGCACCGGTTCAGGCTGCTGGTTGGACTGGACCTTATATCGGTGCACATGCCGGTTATGGCTGGGGCACTTTCGACACATTTGGTGCAGGCGTGGCGCAGTCGCAGGATCCGAAGGGCGGATTTGGCGGTATTCAGTCGGGCTACAACTGGCAGCTCTCGCGTAATTGGGTCGTCGGCGTCGAAGGCGACTCTTCGTGGGGTTCGATCTCGCAAAACGCAGGCGGCATTAACGTCGACATTGATGCGATGGGCACAGTCCGCGCTCGCCTAGGCTATGCGATGAATAATGTCCTGTTCTACGGCACGGGCGGCTTGGCTTGGGCGCACGCCGAGTCAACGACGGCCGGCGCAACTCGCGATCAGTTTTATCTTGGCTGGGCCGCAGGCGTTGGCATCGAATACGCGTTCAACCAGCGTTGGTCCGCTAAGCTCGAATATCTCTATGCCGATTACGGCACCATAAATGATTTCAACGGTGGTCTGCACAACGCGTCGCTCGATGTCAGCACCATCAAGTTTGGCATCAACTACCGCGCAGGCATCTTCGACCTGATCGGCATGCGCTGGTAAGCAGAACAACACTTAGACGAAAAGCCCCGGCCATTGCGCCGGGGTTTTTGTTTATGCGGCTTTAGCCGCGCCGGTCTGCACCTGCAGCCAGTATTCCAGCAGCGCCGCCTGCCAAAGTTTCGAATTACCTTTGCCGGTTAATTCGCGCTCGGGGTTTTTCAAAAGACGGTCGATGTATTCGCGCTTGAAGATACCGCGCGAGCGGGCGGCGGGCTGATCGAGTACGTCGCGCACAAACTCCAGCATCGGACCGCGCAGGAATTTCAGGGCAGGGACCGGGAAGTAGCCCTTCTTGCGATCGATGATTTCATCGGGCACGAGGCCGCGGGCGGCTTCCTTCAGGATGTGTTTGCCGCCGTTCTTGATTTTCATCTCTGCCGGAATTTGCGCGGCGAGCTCGACGAGTTCGTGATCGAGGAGCGGCGTGCGCGCCTCAAGCCCGAAGGCCATGGTCATGTTGTCCACGCGCTTCACCGGGTCGTCGATCATCATGATTTGCTGATCGAGTTCGAGCGTCTTGTCGATCGCGCGCTCGCTTTGCGCATGCTCGAAATAATCTTCGACCAGCGCCCGACTGTGATCTTCGCCCATCAGCGACGGTTCTAGCGCATCCGAAATCTGGTCGTGGCTGTGCTCGCAATAGACGCGCATGTAGTCGCTGACCGGATCGTTCGAGCGCAGCATGTGCGGATACCAGTGATAGCCACCGAAGACTTCGTCCGCGCCCTGACCGCACTGCACGACCTTTACGTGCTGCGAGACTTCTTCAGAGAGAAGATAGAAGCCGATGGCGTCATGGCTGACCTGCGGTTCCGACATCTGCGACACCGCACCTTCCATCGCGGGGATCGCGCGCGAGGTCGCAATCGGGATGCGGTGATGCGTGGTGCCGAATTTCTTGGCGACGAGATCGGAATAAGCGAATTCGTCGCCCTTCAGGCCGTTCACGCTCTCGAAGCCGATGGAAAAGGTCTGCAAGTCTTTCTGCCCGCTTTCGGCGAGCAGCGCGACGAGCAGCGAAGAGTCGAGGCCGCCGGAGAGAAGAACGCCCAGAGGAACGTCGGCAACACGGCGGCGCTCGACAGCGGTCCTGAGCGAAGCTCGGACCGATTCAGTCCACTCGCTTTCGGTGAGAACGCGATCCCGCGATTGCACGGGACAGCGCCAGTACACTTCCTCGCGCTTGGTGCCGTCCGGCTCGAGGGTGAGCAGCGTCGCGGGCGCAAGTTTCTTTACGCCGTTGAAGATTGTGCGTGGCGCGGGCACCGCGCCGTGAAAGCTCAGATAATGATGGATTGCGACGGGGTCGATGCTGGTGTCGACATCGCCGGTCCCAAGAAGCGCGGGCAGAGTGGAGGCGAAGCGAAAGCGTTCGCCATTGTCCGTATAATAAAGCGGCTTGATGCCGAGGCGGTCGCGCGCGAGCACGACGCGTCCGCTTTCGCGCTCGCCTATTGCAAACGCGAACATGCCCTTGAAGCGTTCGACGCAGCGCGCGCCCCAAGCGTGATAGCTTTTCAGGATGACTTCGGTGTCGCCCTCGGTGAAGAAGCTATAGCCCTTCGCCTGAAGTTCGTTTCGCAATTCACGGAAGTTATAAATACAACCGTTGAACGCGATCGCGAGACCGAGCTCGGTGTCGAGCATCGGCTGGTCGGCGACAGGGCTGAGATCGAGAATAGAGAGACGGCGATGGCCGAGCGCGATATTGCGGCTCGCATACACGCCGCCTGCATCAGGCCCACGATGTTTGAGATTGCCTGCTATTGCCTCGGTGACTGCCGCACTCGCGGCATCACCGCGTTTTCGTATTTCGCCAGCTATTCCACACATAACGTATCGGCAGTTCTAGAATCGTAATTGGGCGTGAGTGTGAACCAAGAAAAAAGCCCCACGCCGGGCTGCCGGATTTTTCCTTCTTGCAGGGACAACGGACGAATCCCGGCTTGGTTCGGAACTTTTTCCGCGCGAATGGTCGCACCGGGAGGCGCGAAATGGGGCTCGAATGCGGCTTCTTGCAAAGGAACAATCAGTCCGGCATAGCTCGCGTAACGGAGACGTGGCCGAGTGGCTGAAGGCGGCGGTTTGCTAAACCGTTATACGCTCTCAAGGCGTATCGAGGGTTCGAATCCCTCAGTCTCCGCCAGTTTGTTTTTATTCGCGCCGGCTCCGCGCTTCGTCTTTCGCTTTCGAACAAGTGATGAGCTTACGTGCCGCGAAGC
>JAKFYO010000344.1 GCA_021730825.1 Hyphomicrobiales bacterium | reverse complement strand
AGCTTGAAGGAAATCACCTGCACGATCACGGAGACCGCTTCGAGCACGAACAGCCCGCCGACGACCGCAAGCACGATCTCATGCTTGGTCGCGACCGCGACGGTCGCAAGCAATGCGCCCAGCGAAGGAGAGCCGGTGTCGCCCATGAAAATCTGCGCGGGCGGCGCGTTGAACCAGAGAAAGCCGAGACCGGCACCGACCACGGCGCCACAAACAATCGCAAGCTCGCCGGAACGCGGCACATGCGGAATGCCGAGATAGCCCGCGAAGCCGGCGTTACCGACGAGATAGGCAATTAGCGCGAAGCTCATGGCTGCGATCATCACCGGCACGATCGCAAGACCGTCGAGACCGTCGGTGAGATTGACCGCGTTGCCCGCGCCGACGATCACGAAGGCGCCGAAGGCGATGATGCCCCAGCCGAGATAAATATAAATGTCTTTCAGAAACGGCACCGCGAGCGAATAGGCCGTGTTCGGATTGGCGATCCGCGTGATCGCATAAAGTGCCACTGCCGCGATGATGACTTCGAGCACAAGCCGCAGCCTCGCCGAGAAACCCGCGTGCGTTTGCCGCGTGACTTTCAGATAGTCGTCGTAAAGACCGATCAGGCCGAACGAAATCGTGACGCAGAGCACCACCCAGACATAAGGGTTTCTGAGATTGGCCCAAAGCAACACCGATACGATGAGACCTGACAGGATCATGAGCCCGCCCATCGTCGGCGTGCCCTTCTTGTTGATCAGATGCGATGCGGGTCCATCGGTGCGGATCGGCTGGCCCTTGCCCTGCTTCACGCGTAACAACGCGATGATCTTTGGTCCGAACAGGAAAACGAAAAGCAGTGCAGTGATCACCGCGCCACCGGCGCGAAAGGTGATGTAGCGAAACACGTTGAAGCCGGGAATGACATCGGCGAATTGCGCGAGCCAGTAAAACAAAAGCGTCTCCTTAAGCCGGAATTCCCGCGGGCGCAGGCGCACCGAATTTCTGTATCAGCGACTTCACGATCTTGCCCATGCCGCTCGCGTTCGATCCCTTGATCATCAGCGCATCGCCGCCGCGCAAGGCCGCAATCACCTGCGGCTCGAGTGCTGCCGCGTTCTCCGCATAGCCTCCCCGCCGCCCGGAGGGAAGCGCTTCCCAGAGGGAATGCATCAGCGGGCCGGAACATAAGACCAGATCGATTTTCCCGGCATCTAAACTTTCCGCGAGTTCGGCGTGACGAAGTGCTGCCTCATCGCCCAGTTCAAGCATGTCGCCGAGCACCGCGATTCTACGGCCCTGCTTGCCGACGGCCGCGCGCGACAGCACGTCGATTGCAGCGCGCATCGAGGCGGGATTAGCGTTGTAGCTCTCGTCGATCAGCAAGCCCTCGCCGCCCGGAAGACGTAGCTGAACGCGGCGGCCGCGCCCCTGCGGCGGCACGAGATTGCCGAGCGCAAGTGCCGCCTTCGCGAGATCCGCACCGGCGAGTTTTGCGGAAGCAAGCACCGCAAGCGCATTCATCGCGAGATGCTTGCCGGGGGCGCCGAGCTTGAACATCAGTTTCTCGCCGAAGATTTCGGCGTGAACGGTGGACGAGTCGTCCTGTAATCCGATTTCGAGAAGGCGCGCTTCGGATTTTGCGTCTTCGCCGAAGCCGACGATACGTGAAACCTTCGCGGCTTTCGCCGCGGCCTCTAATCGTGCGAACTGACTATTGTCGCGGTTGAGTATGGCGGCTCCACCAGGTTCGAGACCCAGAAAAATTTCCGCCTTGGCGTCTGCGATCGCGTCTAAGCCGGAAAAATACTCGAGATGCACCGGCTCAATCGTGGTGATGATCGCAACATGCGGACACACGAGCTTCACAAGCGGCGTGATTTCGCCCGCGTGGTTCATGCCGATCTCGAATACGCCGAACTTCGCGTCCGTGGAGAGCCGCGAGAGCGAGAGCGGCACGCCCCAATGATTGTTGAAGCTCGCGCTCGACGCATGGGTCTCGCCGCTCGGATCGAGCGCGAGCTTCAGCGCTTCCTTGGTGCCGGTTTTTCCGGCCGATCCGGTGACGGCAATGATCTTTGCGCTGGAGCGCACACGCGCGGCACTCGCGACATCGCGCATGGCTTGCAGCGTTTCCGGCACGACCAGCAATGCCGCTTCTTTCGGAAATTTCTTCGAAGACTGCTCATCGACAACAGCAAGCAACGCGCCTTTCGAGAGCGCGGCTTCTACGAAGTCATGCCCGTCTAGCCGGTCGCCTTTGATTGCGAAAAATGCCTCGCCCGGCGCAATCGTGCGCGTGTCGATGGAAATGCCGGTGACATTCTCCTGCACCGCGCCCTGCAAGCGTCCGCGCACGGCCTTCGCCATTGCCTGCGCGGTCCAGAGCGGTTTCGTCGCAGTCATGCGTTGTCTTTCAGCGCGGCCTTGACCGCATCGTGATCGGTATAAGGAATGGTGCGGTCGCGCAGGATTTGGCCGCTTTCGTGGCCTTTGCCGGCAATGAGCAATACATCGCCCTGCTTTAAATCCTGTACGGCCTTTCGCACCGCTTCCGTGCGGTCACCGATTTCAATCGCACCGCGCGCTTCTTTCAGAATTGCACGGCGGATTTCGGAAGGCTGCTCGCTGCGCGGGTTATCGTCGGTGACGTAGATTTGATCGGCGTGCCTCAAAGCCGCAGCGCCCATCAAGGGCCGCTTGCCTGCATCGCGGTCGCCGCCCGCGCCGAATACGACCGCGAGCTTGCCGCGCACATAAGGACGAAGCGCAGTCAGCGCATTTTCCAACGCATCCGGTGTATGCGCATAATCGACGAAAATCGGTGCGCCGTTTTTGTCCCCGACTAATTCGAGACGGCCTGACGCGCCTTTGAGGTTTTCGAGGGCCGCCAGAACTTTCGCGGGTTCGCTGCCGGTCGCGATCGCAAGCCCCGCTGCGACGAGCGCGTTCGAGACCTGAAACGCACCGACCAGCGGCAGCCTCAAGGAATGTTTCGTGCCGTCCGCAAGAATTTCCAGGCGCTGTGCAAAGCCGTCAATTTTTGCATCGAGTAGCTGAAGATTTTTCCCTGCGCGCCCGACCGAGAAATAACGCAGGCCACGATGCTTTGCGATTTTCTCGACATGTTTTGCATCTTCTTCGTCTGCATCGGCAACTGCAGCAGCGCCGGAAGAAAGCAATGTATCGAACAACCGCATCTTCGCTGCGCGGTAATCCTCTAGCGTCTTGTGATAATCGAGATGGTCGCGCGTGAGGTTGGTGAAGGCCCCGGCGGCCAGACGCACGCCGTCGAGACGCTTTTGGTCGAGACCGTGCGAGGACGCTTCCATCGCCATGTGCGTGACGCCCGCTTCCGCGAGCCGGTCGAGCAATTCATGCAGCGAGACGGAGTCCGGCGTCGTGAGACTTCCCGCGACTTCGCCGGTCGGGGTGACGAGACCGATGGTGCCGACGCTCGCAGCTTGCTCGCCGAGTGCCGCCCAGATTTGCCGCACGAACGAGACCACGGAAGTTTTTCCGTTGGTACCGGTGACAGCGATCATGGTCTGCGGCTGGCGCGGAAACACTTTCGCAGCTGCCAACGCAAGCGCGCGGCGAATGTCCGGCACGCGAACATAGGGAATGCGCGCAAGCAACTCTGCCGGGCGTTCGCTTTCGCCGACAACGACACTAGCGCCGCGCGCGACCGCGTCGTTTGCGAACTTCGCGCCGTCGGCTTTTGCGCCGGGGATCGCGAAGAACGCAAAGCCTGTCGCCGCCTGCCTGCTATCGGCGGTGATGCCGTAAACGCGGACGTCCGGGGTCGCGCCGCCGCCGATCAGATCGCGAAGCTCGAACGCCATGGATCATCCCAAAAGGAGCAAAGCTTTTAGTTCG
>JAKFYO010000152.1 GCA_021730825.1 Hyphomicrobiales bacterium | reverse complement strand
CATCGACGTTTCCGCACCGCTAAGGAATGCGCCGACCTCGGAAGCCCCGCTCGATACCGAGGCGCTGCACGGCGAGCGCGTGACGGTTTATGAAGAGACCGAAGAGGGATGGTCCTGGGGTCAGCTTGCACGCGACGGCTATGTCGGCTGGCTGCCGTCGAATGCGCTGGCAAAAGATTCGGCAGTGCCGACCCACCGCGTGCGCGCGTTACGGACCTTCGTTTTCTCAAAGCCAGACATTAAATCGCCGCCGATCGCCTCGCTGTCTTTCGGCTGCGAGTTTTCGACGACACGCGAAGAGGGAAATTTCATGTTAGCTGCGAATGGCGGTTTCATTCCGAGGCAGCATGTTGCGTTGAAGGATTTCCGCGAAAGTGACGCAGTTGAGGTCGCGCGGCGCTTTCTCGGCACGCCTTATTTGTGGGGTGGAAAAACTTCCGCGGGCCTCGATTGTTCGGGGCTCGTGCAGCTTGCGCTGCAGAGCACCGGGATCGAATGCCCGCGCGACAGCGATATGCAGCAGAAGATCGGAAGCGCCGTTGCTTTCTCAGGCGATGAGAAAACGCTCAAATCCGGCGATCTGGTTTTCTGGAAGGGCCATGTCGGATTTTATGCGGGTGACGGCAAGCTCCTGCATGCCAATGCGTTTCACATGGCAGTTGCAGAAGAACCGCTTCAAGATGCGATCGAACGCATTCGCGCCGGTGGCTCGGAAGTACTGGAAGTGCGCAGGCTCTAGCCGGTCTGTGCGGTCTCGAGCGAGAACGCGGCGGCGAACAGCGCGCGCGTATAATCGCTCTCCGGCGCCTTGAAGAGCTTTTCCGCCGGACCCTGCTCGACGATCTTGCCGTCTTTCATCACCATCACATGGCTGGCGAGGGCTGCGACCACACGCAGGTCGTGGCTGATGAAGAGATAGGTCAACTCGCGCTTCTTCTGGAGATCGCGCAACAGATCGACGATCTGCGACTGAACGAGCATGTCGAGCGCGCTGGTCGGTTCGTCCAGCACCACGAAGGTGGGTTCAAGCACCATCGCTCGCGCGACCGCGATGCGCTGGCGTTGCCCACCAGAAAATTCGTGCGGATAGCGGTGCCGGGTCGCGGGATCGAGCCCGACATCTTTTAGCGCCGCCGCCGCGCGCTGGTCACGCTCCTCCGAGCTCATCTTCGGTTGATGCACGCGCAGGCCTTCGGACACGATGTCGGTGATCGACATGCGCGGCGAGAGCGAGCCGTAAGGGTCCTGAAACACGATCTGCATGTCGCGCCGGAACGGGCGCATGGCCTTGAATTTCAACCCCTGAATCGGCTTGCCTAGAAAGACGATCGGCCCTTCGCTTGAGATCAGGCGCAGGAGTGCGAGACCCAGCGTGGTTTTGCCGGAACCGGATTCGCCGACCACGCCGAGCGTTTCGCCGCGGCGGATATTGAGCGTGACACCATCGACCGCCTTGATGTGACCGACAGTTTTTTTGAACAAGCCGCGCTTGATCGGGTACCAGACCTTGAGATCGTCCGCCGAGATCATGCTCGGCGCGTCGGGCTGCGGCGGCGCGGGCTGTATCTTGGGTTCGGCCGCCAGCAGCGCCTTGGTATAGGGATGCTGCGGGTTCTTGAAGATTTCCTCGACCGGACCCTGCTCGACGATCTTGCCTTGTTTCATCACGCAGACGCGGTCCGCGATCTTGCGGACGATGTTGAGATCGTGCGTGATGAACAGCATCGCCATGCCGAGTCGGCCTTGCAGTTGCTTCAGCAGCTTCAGGATCTGCGCCTGTACCGTGACGTCGAGCGCGGTGGTGGGCTCGTCAGCAATAAAAAGTTCGGGCTCGTTCGCAAGCGCAAGCGCGATCATCACGCGCTGGCGCTGCCCGCCCGAAAGCTGGTGCGGGTAGGAGCCAAGCCGCTCCTCCGCATTCGGAATACCGACTTCTTTGAGCAATTCGATCACACGCTTCTTCGCAGCTTCGCCGTGCATGCCGCGATGGACTTCGAGCATTTCGGTGATCTGCTGGCCGATCGGGTGTAGCGGATTGAGCGACGTCATCGGCTCCTGAAACACCATCGTGATGTCGTTGCCGCGCACGCCGCGAATTTCCTGCTCTGACAGCTTCAGAAGATCGCGGCCCTGAAACAGCACTTCGCCACTTGGATGGCTGGCGGACGCAGGCAGTAGCCGCAACACCGAAAGGCCCGTAACCGACTTGCCGGAGCCGGATTCGCCGACCACTGCGACGGTCTCGCCCTTCTTCACATCGAAGGAAATGCGGTCGACCGCAAGCGTTTCACGCCCGCTTTGCCGGAACGCGACCGAGAAGTCCTTGATTTCGAGAAGTACGTTCCCGCTCATGAGAAGGTCTTTCGCGGATCGAAGGCGTCGCGGACCGCTTCGCCGATAAAGATCAGAAGGGTGAGGAGCGTTGCAACCGTGAAGAAGCCGGTGATGCCGAGCCACGGCGCCTGCAAGTTATTGCGGCCCTGATTGAGCAGTTCGCCGAGCGAAGGCGAGCCGGGCGGCAGGCCGTAACCAAGATAGTCGAGTGCGGTGAGCGTCATCACTGAGCCCGACAGAATGAACGGCATGAAGGTGAGGGTCGCGACCATCGCGTTCGGCAGAATGTGGCGATACATCAGGACCGAGTTGGAAACGCCGAGCGCGCGGGCGGCCTGCACATACTCGAAATTGCGTGTGCGCAGAAATTCCGCGCGCACCACGCCCACCAAAGATGTCCAAGAGAACAAGAGCAGGATGCCGAGCAGGATAAAGAATCCCTGCGGCAGAACCGCCGCGACAATCAAAAGGACATACAAAGTCGGAATCGAAGTCCAGATTTCTATAAAGCGCTGGAACGTGAGATCGACCCAGCCGCCGAAATAGCCTTGCACCGCGCCCGCGGCGATGCCGATGATCGAGGACAATATCGTCAGCGTAAGCCCAAAAATCACCGAGATGCGAAAGCCGTAAATCATGCGCGCAGTAACGTCGCGTGCGGCCGTATCCGTGCCGAGCCAGTTCTGGTCGAGGTCGCGGCAGCTCTTTGCGCCAGCCTTCTTCGAAACCGCAACCTTGCATTCTTCTTCCGTGTACATCCATGTCGGCTTGGATGGCGCCGGTGTCGGCACGTCGTAATTGATCGTGGAGTAATGGAATGGAATGAGCGGCCACAGCATGTAGCCGTTCTTCTCCTTGATCAGCTTCTGCACTTCCGGGTCGCGATAATTCGTTTCCGTCTCGAAGTCGCCGCCGAAGGCCGTTTCCGGATAGAACTGGAAAATCGGATAGTGCCACTTGCCGTCATAGGAAACGAGAAACGGTTTGCTGTTGGCAATCAGCTCCGCGCCGAGCGAGAGCACGAACAGGAACGAGAAAATCCAGAGCGACCAGTAGCCGCGGCGGTGGCGCTTGAAGTTCTGCCAGCGCCGCTTGTTGATCGGAGACAGGCGCTCTTGTTTCGTTTCCACATTGTCTTTGTGCTGCTCGAGCACCGGCGTTTGCGTGATCTGTTCCATGGCTCAGACCTCGCGCGATTCGAAGTCGATGCGCGGATCGACCCACGTGTACATGAGGTCGGAGACGAGGTTCACGACGAGACCGAGTAGCGAGAATATGTAAAGGGTCGCGAACACCACCGGGTAGTTTCGTTTCTCGACCGCCTCGAAACCGAGCAAGCCAAGTCCGTCGAGCGAGAAAATCTGTTCGATCAGAAGCGAGCCGGAAAAGAATGCACCGATAAACGCGCCGGGAAACCCGGCGATGATGATGAGCATCGCATTCCGGAACACATGGCCGTAAAGCACGCGGCGTTCCGAAAGCCCCTTCATGCGCGCGGTCACGACATACTGTTTACGGATTTCGTCGAGGAAGGAGTTTTTC
>JAKFYO010000263.1 GCA_021730825.1 Hyphomicrobiales bacterium | reverse complement strand
TGCCGGCGTTGATCCAGAGCCGCGTGAATACGCCGCTGTCGGGAGACGGCGGCGGCGCGCTTGCAAGCTTCGCGGCCAATGGCTCGAAGCGTTTTGCGAGTGCTGCAACTGTCGGCAGTCCGCTGCCTGCGAACTTATCGAGCGACGCCAAGGAAGCTGCGCGCTCTTTCAGAATTCCACGCACCGTATTCAATTCGCCCGCGAATGGTGCACCCGATGCGATTGCGTCACGCAACGCGCCGAGCGCCACGACTTCCGCAGGCTGCACTTCGTTTTTCGGTTCCGGCTTCGACTCGGCCTTTGGTGCCGCCGCGAGCGCGCCTACTTTCTCCTCGATCTGTGCGAGGCGCCGATTGATCGAGTTCACTTCCGCCACCGTCGGCGCATTGGCTTGCGCTTCGAGAAGTTTCTTCACTTCGGCAAGCTCGCCGCGCAATTCGCCGGTCGCGCTTTCCAGTTTCGTGCTGCGCTCGGTAAGCGGCGTCAGATCTGGCGCAGGCAGCGCTTTCGTTTCCTGTTGCGTGAGCCGCGACGAAAGCTGGGCAATCGAGCTGTTGAGCGCGGCGCTATCCGCGGTCTGCGGCGATCCGGAGGAGAACAGCCACGCGCCGAGCAATCCGGCAGCCACTCCGCACACGCCGGCAACCGCAAGCGCCGGAAGCGACGCGCGCCAGTCGATCGTGTTGGTTTCTTTTTGCATCGGCTTGGAATCGCTTTCCGGCTTCGCCGTATTTTCAGGCGACGGCGGCGTCACGTCTTTTGCTTCGGCGTCGATTACCGGCGGCTTTCGCTTCGGGCGCGGGTTCGGCCCGCCTTCCTGCTCGTGATCGGAGTCGCTGGTCATGATCTAGTTTCCTCGCCAGCCCGCGCCTTGTCCAACGCTAAGGACCCAGTAATTCGAACAGCGCCGCTTCTTCCGGTACCGGCGCAATTTCGGCGTGCACGCCGAACAGTTTAAGGGGCGAAGCCACGGCAGAAGAAAGGCATAGATGCCGTGTCTTTCTGATGTCGTCGCCGACTCCGGCCGCATCCGCGAGCCGCACGAAAGCGGCGGCACTCCGCTCCGAATAATGCAGCACCGCGTCGATTCGCGCCTCGCGAAAGGCAACTGCCGTCTCAGGCTTGAGCCGGGCGGCAACGCGAGCGCGATAAATGATTCTCGTCTCGGCTTTGAGCCCGCTTCGTGCAAGCCGGCCTGCAAGATCGCCGGCAAGGTCTTCGCCCGCGAGATGCAGCACGCGCGCGCCTTGCGGCAATTCCGCCGCCATCAACGAACCCAATGCGTTCACATCGCCGGCGCCTACGCCGACATTCTTAAATCCTGCTTCGCGCGCGACTTCCGCCGTGCGTGTGCCGACAGCAAAGACCGGAATGTTCATCAGCGTTTCGACGGCCGCGGCGATGCGAACCGCGTTGCCGCTCGTAAAAGCGATGGCGGCAAAATCTCCCGTGGCATCGAACGGCAGCGGCTCGATTTCGATCACCGGATCGATCAGTGTGCGATGCCCAAGCGCTGCAACTCTCTCCGCGCTGTGTGCCGCGTCTCGGCTGGGACGAGTGAGAAGCACACGCATTTTATGCTAACCTGAAAGTGCGCCCGCCGGCGCGCGTTTCAACAGCCAGTCGCCTGCTTCTTTGCCGATCTTCTCCGCGTCTCGCACTTTGCCTTCGTGCGAAACGCCGGCGAAGTTCTTGCCGTCCTGTGTGATGACAAGGCCGACGAATTTCACGCGCCCGCGTTCGATCTTCGCGTGACCCGCAATCGGCGCGCGGCAGGAACCGTCGAGCGCAAGCAGAAACGCGCGCTCAGTGATCAGGGCCGCGAAACTATCGAGATGATTTATTTCCGCCAGCAACGGGAGAATTTTTCCATCATTTTCGCGCGCCTCGATCGCGATGATGCCTTGCGCGACCGCAGGCGGATATTTCATCGGATCGAGCACTTCCGCCGCATGCGAAGTCAATCCAAGCCGCTGCAAGCCAGCGTAAGCGAGAATAGTTGCATCGCATTCGCCCGCATTCATCTTGTCCATGCGGGTTTGCACGTTGCCACGCAGAAGCGAAATTTTGAGGTCGGGGCGGATGCGAAGTGCCAATGCCTGCCTGCGCACCGAGGCTGTGCCGAGTTTGGCGCCTCGCGGCAGCGCCTCGAGCGATTTGGCATGTGTGCTCAGAAATGCATCGCGTGGATCGGCGCGCGGTGGCGTCGCCGCGATCACAAGTCCTTTCGGCAGAATTGTCTGCACGTCCTTCGCCGAATGCACCGCAAGATCGACACGGCCGGAAAGCAGTGCTTCGTCAATCTCTTTGGTAAAGATGCCCTTGCCGCCGGCCTGCTCGAACGAACCTTCACGGCGAACGTCGCCGGTCGTCTTCATGGCGACGATTTCGATCTCGGCCAAATCCAGCCGATGCGCTTCTGCAAACGCTGTGCGAACCATCTCAGCCTGCCTGAGCGCCAGCGGGCTACCCCGCGTTCCGATCCGGATTCGTTTCATGGCAGCGGGATAGCACTATGGGCGGCCTCACGAAATCCTGCTATTTGCGGCCTTATGCTCGTTCTCGGCATCGAAACGACTTGTGACGAAACCGCCGCCAGCGTGGTCCATCGCGGCGCGGATGGCGTCGGCGATATCCGCTCGAACGTGGTCTATTCGCAGATCGCCGAGCACAAAGAGTTCGGGGGCGTGGTGCCGGAAATCGCGGCCCGCGCCCATGTCGAAGTGCTGGATCAGGTAATTTCCAAAGCGCTGATCGACGCGCAGGTCCGGCTCTCGGATTGCGAGGCGATTGCGGCTGCCGCCGGCCCCGGCCTGATCGGCGGCGTGATCGTGGGGCTTACCGAAGCCAAGGCGATTGCGCTTGCCGCCAAGAAAAAATTCGTCGCCGTCAATCATCTCGAAGCGCACGCGCTCTCGGTGCGGTTGATCGGACGCGTCGACTTTCCTTATCTCCTGCTGCTCGCTTCGGGCGGGCACACGCAGCTCGTACTCGTCGAGGACATCGGGCGCTACAGAAAAATCGGCGGCACCGTCGATGATGCGATCGGCGAAGCTTTCGACAAGGCAGGCAAGATGCTTGGCCTCGGCTATCCCGGCGGCCCCGCGGTCGAACAGCGTGCGCTCGAAGGCGATCCGCAGCGCTTCGACTTGCCGCGCCCGATGTTCGGCCGCGCCGAGCCGGACTTCTCGCTCTCAGGCTTGAAGACCGCACTGCGCATCGAAGCCGAAGCGATTGCGCCGCTCTCCGAGCAAGATGTCAGCGATCTCTGCGCAAGTTTTCAGGCCGCCGTGATCGACGTGATCGCCGACCGCACGCGCGTGGCGCTCCGCAAACTTCGCGACACGGTTTACAAGCCCACTGCCTTCGTCGTGGCCGGCGGCGTCGCCGCCAATCAGGCAATCCGTCTGATGCTGGAGAGCGAAACCGCGCGGCTCGACACGCCATTGATCGTCCCGCCACAAGCGCTTTGCACGGACAACGGCGCGATGATCGCATGGGCCGCGGCCGAGCGGCTTGCGCGCGGCATGGAAGACACGCTCGATTTCGCGCCGCGCCCGCGCTGGCCGCTCGCCGAAGAGAAACAGTCCGCATGAAGCGGATTGGCGTGATCGGCGCAGGCGCCTGGGGCACCGCGCTCGCAAACGCAGCGGCTAAAGCCGGCCGCGATGTCGTGCTGCATGGCCGCGATCCGTCGCTGATCGCAGCGATAGAAAAAGCCCGCAGCAACGAAAAATATCTTCCCGGCATTAAGCTCGACGACAAAGTGCAGCCTACGACCGATCTCGCGAGCGCCGCCGATGCCGATGCGATCCTCTTGGTCACGCCGACACAGTCTCTGCGCGAGACCGCGGCACTCCTCGTTCCTTCCTTGTGTCCG